>CAZGXD010000055.1:0-6906 GCA_964529625.1 uncultured Muribaculaceae bacterium | reverse complement strand
AAGACTTAATTAAACAATGCCTTTAATGAAGAACTTAATTGAACAGGGTGTTCAATTTAACTTTTCATTTAAAGAATATTGTTCAATTGGTTAAAAAGCATTGACTTTTTATAGAAAATGTATATAATAGGTGACAGTTATATAGGAACAATATTCCCCAAGCCCCAAGAAGTTTTTTGCTTAATACTATAGTAATTATTTGGTATAAAGTTCGAAAGAATTTTATATAAATATGAAAGGAAAGATGGAAATGAAAGTTATTAAAGTTACTGGAAAAAATCAAAGTGCATATACTGGAATAATGTCATCAATGGATTCAAAAAAAGAATTCCCAGTGTGTAATAGTCTGGATGCTTGTGGTTGTACTGGTAACGGCAACTGTTAGTAAAGAAGTGTAAAGAATACTATCACTTCTTTACTTTTTTTCTTAATGTTGAAAGGTAGTGAGAGAATGAAAATTAGTAAATATAATATTATAAAAAATCATAATGAAGATTTACTAGTATATAATGCTTTTTCAAAAGCAAGTCTTGTTTTAGAAAAAGATTCTGATATTAGTGCTTTTGAGGATATAAATGCTTTTAACAAATTGTCCCTTGAGGAACAAAAATTATTGGTTGAAAACGGTTTTATTATAGAAGACAATAGAGATGAGTTGACCGAATTAAAATATATTTATGAACAAAAATATTTTGAAACTCATTATTTAAATATAATTTTAGTTCCTACTTTATCTTGTAATTTTAAATGTCCTTATTGTTGTGAAAAAGATTATAGTTGTGGAAGAGAAGATGTGAATAATTATTTTGTAACATTAAAAAAATATGCAAAATTAAATTTTCACAATCATAACACAGTTCATATCAGTTTGTTTGGTGGGGAACCACTAATTCATTCTGATGAATGTATTAAATTTTTAGATTGGGTAAAAGAAGATTCAGCAGAAAAAGGGTATGAATATTTTGTTACTGTTACAACTAATGGATCATTATTAAATGAAGATAATTTTAAAAAATTATTAAATCATAATTTGTTGTCATTACAAATTACCATAGATTCAGATAAAGATAATCATGATAAAATGAGAATTTATCAAAACGGAAATCCTTCTTTTGATTTATTAATTGAAAAAATAAATGAGGTCATTCCACTTGGAAATGAATACGAAAATTTTAAATTCGTTTTAAGAATAAATTTAAATAATACTAATATTAAAAAAGTAAATGAAACTTTAATGCGTATCAATCATAAACAAAGAGAAAAGACACACTTACTTATAAGAGCTATTTATAATACTCATGCATATAATGAGAAAAATGAAAACAGCGTATTTGAATTGCAAGAGTATTTTGATTTAGGTATGGAGCTGGGTTTTAATGTTTTAAAAGAAAAATATCAATATCAAACGTGTGAATCTTGTGGTGATAGAAAAACATTTCATTTAATGCCTGATTTATCAATTTGGAAGTGTATCAATGATATGGGATATGAAAAATCAAAAATAGGAAGTATCAAAGAAGATGGTACAATTGAATTAATACCAGAAAATATTGTAAATTGGTATAAAAGTTGTATGAGTGCTTTTTCAGATTCAGAATGTCTTGAATGTAAGATGTTACCAGATTGTCTTGGGGGGTGTCCTTTATATAAATGCAAAAACAAAGGACGGAAATCGTGTCGAAGTTTTGACATGATGTCCTTACCATCTATATATTAATATGTGGGAAAATAAAAACTTGTCAATGAAAGACATTATAAATAATCAACAATATCAATATGCAAGAATGAATTATTTAATGGATGAAATAACGGCTTGTACTGATATTGGGAATACTAGATCAAAACAGGAAGATGCAGTATTACTGTTACCACATTTAAATAATCCTGAATTTAAATTATTAGCAGTTGCTGATGGTATGGGTGGATTATCTTTTGGCAGTAAAGCTAGTAATTTAGCTTTATTAGAATTAATCAAATGGTTTCAAAGCTTATCAGAATCATATTATTATAATGAAACTAAAATAATTAAAGAAATAGAATTTAAACTACATGAAATAGATTATTTAATTAGAAAGTCATGTATTAACGGAGGAACTACACTGTCGTTGGCTATAGTGTGTAAAAATAACACAATATTTATTAATATAGGAGATTCACGTATTTATATTCATAAGGGTAGTATTTTTGAACAAATAAGCAATGATCATTCTATAAGTTATGATTTATTTTTAAAAGGTAAAATCAAAAACAAGGATGATGTAAGATTTCATAAAGAAAATAATTTAATAACCTCTAGATTAGGCGGAGTAAAAAAATTACTCAAAATAGAAAAAATTATTTTAACTAATTCGGATTATCAAAAAGTTATGCTTTTCACTGATGGTATAACAGATTGTTTATCAGATAAGCAATTAATAGATAATATTCAAAATTCGTCAAGCGATAAGACACCATCTGAAATTTTTGTTAGTTTGGCTTTATCAACAACATCTGAAAACAAAACATTAGATTTAAATGAATACTATGATATAATAGAGGCTGGCAAGGATAACACTACAGCACTTGTTTTTTCAAAAAAATAAAAGGGAGAATGTATTTAAATGAAAAAATATGAAAAATGGCGTGAATTAGAAATTGACCCAATTAATATCAAATATAAAAATATAAAAATAAAGTCCATTGATAGTTATTTACCAGCTGGAAATGATGTTGTTGAGTGTAGTTGTATTTTAAATGGTAAAAATGAAACTGTTTTTATAAAAATTGCTAGAAGTAAAATGGCAGACTTTGAAACTGAAGTTAATCATATAACTTTGTTAAATAAACATAATTTATATAGTAAACTCCCTTTAATAGTTGAAGATGGTTATGTAAATAATAAAAAATATATAGTTTTGAAGAAAATTGTTGGTGATAGATTATCTGATATATTAGAAAAATCTCAAATATTAAAGAGAAAATATTTAATTGAATATGGGAAAGAACTTTCTTTAATACATAGGATTCCAATAGAGGAATTTATTGATGCAAAACAAAGACTAATTAATGAATATCCACAAAAGAAAATGTATCCAAAATTTGATAGCTCTCTTATGCCATACTTGGAATATTTAAAAAAATATGAGCTTAAAAAGGAAAAAACCACCTTTATACATGGAGATTTCCATTATGCGAATATATTGTGGCAAAAAGGGAATATAGTAGGAGTAATAGATTGGGAATATAGTGGTGTTGGGTTTAAAGAACAAGATATAGCATGGGCTTGCATATTAAGGTCTACACAAAAATTTATGGATACAATAGAAGATATTAAAACATTTTTAATAGGATATTCTATAAACGGTACATATAATAAAAGTGATTTAAAATGGTGTTTAATAAATGGAATGTGTCATTTTTATTTAATGAACAATGAAAATGAAGTTTATAAAAATAAACTAATACAATTAATGTCTAGTATCATAAACTGGATCTAGGTCAAGTATTTAGACACTTTTTTGTGGACAGTTGTAATTCATATTCAAATTTATTCCAATTTGCCTATTGACTAGGAATTTTAATTTGAATTAATTATAATCGTTTTCCTATTTAACTTTTCAAAAAATGAAAAGTTAAATAAGAAACTCTAAAAAGGTATCAAATTAAAATATCCAATCAATAGTTTTCTCGGCATAAAATTAAATATTCAACACACTAAGCTAAACTTTTTACATAATTATTATATTTTTCATTTGGCGTTAAATAACCGAGGCTTCCATGAATCCTAACGTTATTATACCAACTTTCTATAAATTCAAATATTGCAAGTTTAGCTTCATTAAATGTTTTATACGTATTAACATTTACTTCTTCTTTTTTTAATATGGTATTGAAGCTTTCCATACTAGCATTATCATAAGGATATCCTTTTTTACTATACGAATGTTTAATATTTTCATTTTTTAATAGGGTTTCAAAATCATTTGATGTATACTGATTTCCCAAATCAGAATGAAATATCATTGCTTTTGTACAACCTCGATTTATTTTCGCCTTTTTAAATGCATTTATTACTAAATCATTTGTCATGTTTAATTTATATGACCAACCTATAACTTTCAAATCAAATAAATCTATTATTATTGCTAAATATGTCCAGCTCTTTTCTATTGTATAAACATAAGTAATATCACTCATCCATTTTTCACCTGGTTTATCAGCAAAAAAGTTTTGTTTTAATAAGTTTAACTTGTCAGTGTCATCAACTTTTTTATTACCAGAATGATTATATTTTTTAGTTATAATACTTCTTAATCCCAAAATTTTCATTCTTCTGGCAACTCGCTTTTGACTTACTTTAATTTTTTGATTATTAAATATTTTTGTTATTTTAGGGGAACCATATCTTTTTTTGATTCGTAATAAACCCTTTTTATTTCAATATCCAATTTTTGATTAGCTATCTTATAACTGTTTTCTTTATTATTAGTTATTTCTCCATTTTCAGATTTAATTGGGGAATAGTCTTTTACCCATTTATATAATGCAGAATTACTTATGCCATATTCACGAACTATTTCATAAGTCGGCTTATTTTGGTTATTATATAATTCAACTATCATTTTTTTAAAATCTTCATTATATCGTTTTCCTCTATCCATTTTAGACACTTCCTTTCAACTGGTTTCATTTTACCACATTGTCCATCTTTTTGTGTCTATATATCTATACTAACACCAAAGTCATTAATAAGAAAACTAGGTATATAGAATAAGACTAGGTTAAATCTCCTAGTCTTTTCATATTCATTGATTTATTGTAACGTCATTGTCCTCTTCTGTATAATTCAAAGCAGGTTTTTGTTGTAAATTGAACTCGCTTTTTTGCAATTCAGATAATTCTTCATCTTCTTCCTCAATTTTCATCATCATATTATAATGGCTTATATTATCACTTTTTTCAAATATTTTCATAAATACTTTGGAATACTTATCTACTGTTGTTTCATCAACAATAACATTTATTTCATCTTCAAAGGTATGAGATTCAGCATTTATAAAAGTTAGTAATGCATTACATATTATTTGATCTTCACCGCTGAACTTTTCGAGTAAATTATCTTTATAATCCTTATCTCCTAATAGATTAAAATAGTATTCTAATACTCTTCGCATGGCATTAGCAATAGTTCCTTTGTTTTTTGATTTAATTTCTTCCCATAATAGTTGATAAGAATTCTTGATTTGATTTTCTTCATAAGGATTGATTGAGGAAAGGTTATCGATCTTCTTTATAATAAAGAAATGATGTTTTTTCTTTTTTTCACCTTTTAATGGGTGGATGATTTCTCGGTAGAAATAGACATTATGAGTTAATAACAATAGTTGTTTAATATTACTATTATCATCTAAACAAAGTGTCTTTAGTTTTTTTATTAATGCAACAACTATAAATAATGTATTGCTATCCATACTGCATACTGGATCATCTATTACTATGACTTTATTTCCACTAGTGCCACTTGAATTGATGCTACCATTAGTTAAATAATAGAAGTATAGAAATGCAATAAATTTTTCTTCACCTTCACTTAATTTTTTGGCAACACTATTATTTTCTCTTATTACTTTATATGAAGTTTTATCGTCATTTTCTTTAAGTTTAAAGCTAGTAAAACCAAAGGAACGGAGAATTTTATTTATATTTTCTATTGTTTCTGCAATTCCGGTTATTGAACTTTCTTTTTTTGTTATTTCTTGCCACTTAATATTTATACTTGAGTTCAAGGTTTTTCTTTGTTTTTCAATTTCAGAGATGTTTTTATTTATATTAATTATGTTTGTATTATATGCTACTAGGTCAGTTTCAATTTCACTTGCAAAATAATTCCATAAGTTAGCCTTAAATAAATCTTTATGCCTAGATATATTATTGACTTTTTCATTGTGAAGTTTAATATTGTTATTTGCTTCATCTATTATAGAGTTAATGTTATTTATAATGAGTGCGGTGTTGTTTAGTTTGATTTGTTTACTAGGATTTTTAATTTTATCCCCTATAGATTTTATATTAACAGTTAGAGTGGCTCTTAATGTTTCTAATTTAGAATTGAAAACTTCTAAATTAGTTATAAATTTGTTGTCAGAAAGATTATTCAAGTTATCCAATATTGATTGTGAACTAGTCATATATTGATTATAAAGAGTATTAAGTTTAAATAATTTTTCTTCATACTCCTTATTGAAATAAGCTTTTAACTGATTAAATATATCATCACTAATATTTTGTTGACAGAATGGACAAGTTTTTGTGCTTTCATCTACATTAGGAAGTCCTTGTTTTATCCAGTCAGCGTTATTTAGTTTATCTATAAGTTCATTTATATCTAATTTGTTATTTCCTTTGATAACCTCATCAAGTATTGAATTTTCTTCTAGTTCAGATAATGTATTACTTATTCTGGTCAAGTTATCTTCAGTAGTTAATTGGGTTGAGTATAGTTCGGTATACTCGGCCTTTAATTCATCAAGAGTGATTAGTTTTTCTTTATTAAGTTTAATGTTTATTAATTCAGCTGTAAAAACATCTTTTTTATGAGCTTTACTAGTTAGTGATTCTTTAAAAGTTTTATAGTGATTAGTTTTTATTTCCCATGCTTGGTCTGTAAATTTTGTATCTAGATTAGTTTTCTTCAACGATAAGGATTCATAGGAAGTGTCCAGTTTAGTTAATTCTTGCTGAGCTTTTTTTACTTCTTCTTGTAGTTGTTCTATTTCTTCTTTTGCGTGTCCTGCATCTTTACCTAATGTATATATACCTTGGATTTTACTTTTATCTGAAAAAGTACCGTCTATAAAGTCTTGGTTATAAACTAAGATGTTATCGTTTTCAGTTCCGATATTATATTCGATAGAACAATCTAAATTT
>CAZGXD010000054.1:0-6989 GCA_964529625.1 uncultured Muribaculaceae bacterium | reverse complement strand
CATTAATAGAAGAAGGACATACGATTGGTAATTTAAGTTATAATTTTGATTATCAGCATAATGATTTTATTTGGATAGACACGATTATTAAAAAGGTTGGGCAACAACAACAAGGTTACTGTTATAATGAACAAGAAAATAAACAAGCTTTAGAAATTTGTTCAATAAATAAAAATTATACCATTAGACCTAGTATTATTGTAAAAAATTATCCGACTTTAGAAGTAAAAGAAAAACTTAAAAGTGGATCAATAATATCCTTTCCAATTAATGGGGTTGTTATTAATGAATTAAATTATATTATAGATAATATATATAGTAAGGGATTAAATATTTTGCCTTTACCTGAATTATTAAGTGAATAAAACAAGTTTTATTTTTGTTCGCTTTTTCTATATATTATAAGGGTTTAAAGGATAAATCAAAATAAAACTTTTGTTTTTTTTAGTCTAAAAACAAGATTTTTTTAAATTGTAATTTCTAAAATGAAGCTAAAATGATATGTTTTTTTTAAAATGAAAAAGCGACTAATAGTGAATTAACGCTTATAAAATAATATAAAAGTCAAAAGCAACTAATAAAAACAATTTAAATAAAAGGGAATAAAAGGACCCTTTTTAAAAAAAGTGTCAATTAACAAACCCTTATTTTGTTATAAAATAAGGGTTTTTATAAATAGTTAAAAATAAAATTAAGAAAGCGAACATTTTTATTGACAACCAAAATAAATCTAGTTATAATTAAAATACAATTTAATTATAGAAGGAGAGATAAAAATGATTGGTGTAGAAGAAAAGTTAGCAAACTTAATAGTAATTAAAAGAAATGGAAGACGGGTTAATTTTGATGGTTCTAAAATTGCGTTAGCTATAAAAAAAGGTTTTGATAGTGTTATTGGAATTAGTGAAGAAAATGAAAAAAAATATACAAATAATGATGTTAATAAGATATATTTAGCTGTTATTAAGAGAATTGATAAAGAATATTTTGAATTAGGTAAAATTAAAATAGAAGAAATTCAAGATCTAATTGAAGAAGAATTACAAAAAAAAGGTTATCAAGATGTTTATAATTCTTTTTCTGAATATAGAATTAGAAGAATGCGTTCAAGAAGTATATTTTTTGATCAAAAACAACAACATAAATTTTTAAAAGTTATTGAAAGTTTAGGTCTTAAATCAGCCAATGAAGATGATAATAAAAGAGAAAATGCCAATGTTAATGGTGATACTGCTATGGGGACAATGCTTCAATATGGGAATACGATATCAAAAGAATTTGCCAAAGCCTATTTATTAAAAAATAAATTTGTTTTAGCTCATGAAGAGGGGGATATTCATATTCATGATTTAGATTTTTTGGCTATGGGGACAACAACTTGTACTCAAATTGATTTAAGCAAATTATTTAAAGGTGGGTTTTCAACTGGTCATGGATTTTTAAGAGAGCCAAATGATATTATGTCTTATGCAGCTTTATGTGCTATTGCTATTCAATCAAATCAAAATGATCAACATGGTGGACAAAGTATTCCTGCTTTTGATTTTTATTTAGCTCCTGGAGTTTTAAAAACATTTAAAAAGCAATTTAAACAAATGATATATGATTTACTAGATTTTACGGAATATATTAATTTTATAAATATTGATAAGATTATTAATGATATAAATAAACTTGAAAGTATTGAATTTGATATTAATATTTTCTCAAATTATTTTAAAGAAACTGAGATTATAACTCGATTATTTACTCAAGCATATGAAAAAGCCTTATTAAAAACAAATAGAATTACCTATCAAGCCATGGAAGCATTTATTCATAATTTAAATACGATGCATTCTCGAGCAGGGGCTCAAGTTCCTTTTTCTTCTATTAATTTTGGAACTGATATTTCACCTGAGGGAAGAATGGTTATAAAAAATTATTTATTATCGGCTGAGGCTGGACTTGGTAAAAATGAAACGGCTATTTTTCCAATTTCTATTTTTAAGGTAAAAGAAGGAATAAACTATAATGAAGGAGATCCTAATTATGATATGTTTAAATTAGCTTGTAAAGTATCAGCTAAAAGATTATTTCCTAACTTCTCTTTTATAGATTCACCATTTAATTTAGCTTATTATAAAGAAGGAGAACCAGCTACTGAAGTTGCTTATATGGGATGTCGAACAAGGGTTTTAGCTAATGTAGCTGATCCTAATAAAGAAGTAACACCAGGTCGAGGTAATTTATCTTTTACATCAATTAATTTACCAAGGATAGGAATAAAATACGGAATTGTATCTAATGAAAAAGTTGATTTTGATGGTTTCTATAAAGAACTTGGTGAAAAAATGGAGTTAGTTAAAAATCAATTATTAGATCGGTTTGAAATTCAATGTAATAAAAGAGTCTATAATTTTCCGTTTGTTTTAGGGCAAAGAAATTGGTTAGATTCAGAAAGATTAAAAGATACTGATCGGTTAAGAAGAACTTTAAAACATGGTAGTTTAAGTATTGGTTTTATTGGTTTAGCAGAAACTTTAACAGCCTTAATGGGTGAACACCATGGAGAAAGTAGTAAAGCTCAGAAGTTAGGATTAGAAATCATCGGATTTATGAGAGATAAAATAGATGAATTTGCTGAAAGATATAGTTTAAATTTTACTTTGTTGGCTACTCCAGCTGAAGGTTTAGCAGGAAGATTTACTAATATTGATCGAGCTATATATGGAAAAATAAAAGGAGTAACCGATAAAGAATATTATACTAATTCGTTTCATATCCCTGTAAGTTATAAGATATCAATTTCAAACAAAATAAAGTTAGAGGGTCCTTATCATGCATTAACTAATGCAGGGCATATTACGTATATTGAATTAGATGGTGATGCGTCAAGTAATGTTGAAGCATTTGAAAAAATTATTAGGTTAATGAAAGAGGCAAAAATTGGTTATGGAGCAATAAATCATCCTGTAGATCGAGATCCCATTTGTGGCTTTACTGGAGTAATAGGTGATCAATGTCCAGGTTGTGGCAGAACTGAAGCTGATGGAATTAATTTTGAAAGAATTAGAAGAATAACAGGATATTTAGTTGGAACAGTAGAACGTTTTAATAATAGTAAAAGGGCAGAAGAAAGAGATCGGGTAAAACATAATGACAATTAGGTTGTCTCATCCTATTCAGGCTGATAGTATTGTTGATGGGGATGGACTTAGAATTGTTATTTGGGCTCAAGGGTGTACCCATAATTGTTTGGGTTGCCATAATCCTGAAACTCATTCTTTTAAAGGAGGATTTCTTCAAAATATTGAAGAATTGAAAAAGCAAATAAAAGCCGTTCCTAATCAAACCGGAATTACGTTATCAGGTGGGGATCCCTTTTTTCAAATAGAAGCTAGTTTAGAAATAGCAACTTTTGCTCAAGAAATCGGATTAAATGTTTGGGCGTATACTGGTTATACTTTTGAGCAATTAATGAAAATGATCAATAAGAATAAAAAGTTATTAGAATTATTAAAACAGATTGATGTATTAATAGATGGAAAATTTGAGTTATCTAAAAAAAGTTATGATTGTAAATTTAGAGGTTCAACAAATCAGCGAATTATAGACTTGAAAAAAAGCTTGACTCTTAAAAAACCAATTATTATAACAAAATATGATAAAAGCAAAAAAATTAATAAAGAAAAAAGTATTTATATTTAAAGGGTAAAGTCCCTTTTTTTGTGATTTTTAAATATTGACTTATATTAGACAGTATATTATAATTAAAACATAGGATAGGTGTAAATAATGAAAATAAAAACAAAAAATGCTTTTACACTAATAGAATTATTAGCGACAGTAATTATCTTAGGTTTCATTTCATTGATGGTAGTTCCAGCCGTTGATAGAGCTCTAAATCGTTCTCGGAATGAATTATATACAATTCAAATTAGTAATATTAGAGAAGGAGCAAAAAACTGGGCTGCTAAAAATTTTGTGGTGCTACCAGATAAAAATGGGGAAATAATAACTTTAACTCTAGGGCAATTAAAACTTGGTGGGTTTGTTGATAAAGATATTAAAAATCCAAAAAGTAGAAAATATTTTCCTAATGATATGGAAATAATTATTAGAAATATTTCTAATAATTATGAATATATTGTAGTTGAAGATTCAGGTGGACTTGATAATGAAATTAATTATGATATGCCCTCAATTACTTTAAAGGGCTTAGTTCATGAAATTGTCGAATTTGGGGATAATTATGTTGATGAGGGTGTTGTTGCCCAAGAACCAGGTGGGTCAATAATTGAAGATATATTTACAGTAATTACTTCAAATGGTATTGTTAAAGATAAGGTAGACACTGATACCCTTGTTCAATATAAAATAACTTATAGTGTTGAATATAGGGGTAAAACAACTAGTGTTATTAGAACGGTTACCGTAAAAGATACTATTCCACCAGTAATTGAGGTTGAAGATATAACAATTTCTGTAGAGGCTGTAGCTGACTTTAATTTGAAATCAGACGTAAGTATTATTGATAATTATGATGAAATAATAGGAGTAGAAGACCTTGAAATTAGAGGAGTTATTAATGAAAAGGTAGGAGTTTATCATATTGAATATCGAGTAAGTGATTCGTCAGGTAATGTTGGATCGACTATTCGAAAGATAACTGTTATTGGAACAGAAACTTAATAAAAAAGGATGTTTTTATTTTAAAAAATATCCTTTTTACTTCTTTGTTTTAAACTATAGACTTTATTGTCTGATAGGGTTTGTTTATTATGTTTAATATTGATAATTATTTTTTGAAATTGTTTAGCAATATTTATTTCATCTCTTAATTCTTTTTGGATGTCACGGTTAAGGTTTTCTTTATGAATAACAAGACAAGTATCAGAAAATGGTATTGTTTTTCTACTATACTGTAATTTTTCATTTAACCAAGCCTTATAAGCTCGCTTCTTAGATTCTAAAAGGCGTAAATCTTGTATTTCCGAATTGTTTAAGATATTAAAAGTAGTTAAATTTTTAATATATTCATCACTTTGGATTAGAAAGTTGTGTGAATTATAGTCAATGGTCATATTAATGTAATCTCGTTGTTCAAAATTATAAGGCAAAATAATATTAGATTTTCCTAAATTGTAATCTCTTAATATATTATTAAGGTTTTCATTTAAAAAGTCATAAGATTCTTTTGCAGAAATTATAAAAACGTTTTTATTATCATTGTTTTCGATTTCCATTTATAACTCACCTCCAAACGGTATTATATTAGCACTCCTATTATGGTTTGTCAAGATTAATTAGTATATCTTAATGATTCATTAGAAATATTTAATAAAACGCCAGCCATTATCATATAACTAAGGAGACTTGAACCACCATAACTAATAAAAGGGAGCGTAATCCCCGTTATTGGTAAAAGTCCGAAAGTCATTCCTATGTTTTGGACTTGTTGATATAAAAGCATCCCAATAATTCCAGAAATAGCATATTTATTAATGTTTTTGTTAGTGTTAACAGCAATTGAAATAAGATAAATATCAAAAAACATAATTAAACAGATTAGAAAAGTTGAGCCAATAAAACCAAAATTATTAGCAAAAACAGCAAAAATAAAATCAGTTTGTGGTTCTGGAAAATAAATGGGTGTATTTCCTAAACCATTGCCAAATAGGCCACCTACTCCAATAGCATTTAATCCATTTTCCAATTGATAACCAGTTTTATTTGACCAATCTAATAAACGATCGACTCTTAGAAAGAAATTTGTTCCCAAAATTGTTATAAAGGCATTAGTATTAACAAAGTAAAGGGCTAAAACTGTTCCAATAAAAAGGAATAAAATACTAAATAAAATAATAAACCATCGATATTTAATTCCAGATATAAATAACATTGTTATAGTGATAATTAAATAGATTAAGACAACGCCTGTATCTGGTTGTAAAAAGGTTAAAATGCTAGGAATTAATACAACAATTCCTACTTTTAGTAAAAAGAAGAATTCATCCTTTGTTGAAGGAGTTAAATAGTCCTCATTAAATTTATTAATCATTTTTGCTAAAGTAATAATTAAAATAATTTTCATAAATTCACTTGGTTGAATAGTTCCAATTCCCCAAATAGAAAACCAGCATCTAGCATCATTAATTGGTTTAGCGAATAGAAGAAGCCCTAAAAGAGACAGCACCCCTAAGATGTATATCGCCCAAATGTTTCTATAAATATAATTGTTTCCAATAAACATAATAAAATATACCACAATAAAACCCAATATATACCACAATAATTGCTTTAAATAAAGGTGATTCATAAATGATGGTAATAATTTTTGGGAACTATAAATAGTTAAAAAACTAATAATAACAAACAAAAGAATTGGGATTAAAATAAATTTATCGGTTTTATATTTAGAAATATTTTTCATGGCTATCACCTATTAATATCTTACACCAAAAATTATAAATATTCAATTATTCAAAAATAAAACCTTAGTTAATAAAGGATAAAAAGGATTAAAAAATTAAAGATAGTTTTTTAATGAGTTTTATGATAAAATTAAATTGGTGATGATATGGATTATATACAATATTTAATAATTATTGTTATTTTATTAGTTATAGCAATCGCAGTTATTAATTCTAAGAAGAAAGATTTTAGAATAAAAACCAATAAATTAATTGAATATCTTGGTGGAAAAGACAATATTTTAACTTATGAGTTTAATAAATCAAGGTTTATCGTTAATTTAAAAAATGTAGAAATTGTTAATAAGGAAGCTATTCAAAAAATGGGTGCTAAGGGAATAGTAGAAATTGAGAATCAATTAAAAATTATTCTTGGTGACAGTGCTAAACAATTAAAAAAACAAATTGAAGATTTGAAGTGATAAAATATATCACTTTTTTTCATTTTTCGACATCATTCGACAATATAATATAATATTATTATTTTGAGGTGTTAAAATGAATTTGTTTGATTTAATTATTTTAAATATTGTA
>CAZGXD010000053.1:0-7099 GCA_964529625.1 uncultured Muribaculaceae bacterium | reverse complement strand
GCTTTAGAAGAATATAATAGCATCTTAAACCTCTATCAAGGAAATTCAAGAAGAAAAAGATAACAAAAAAAATGGTTTTTAAGCCATTTTTTTATTCCCTTATTTTTATATGAACATCCCTTAATTGCTGTTCCGTTACTGTCGACGGAGCATTCATCATTAAATCTTGAGCCCCAACACTCATTGGGAAAAGAATAACTTCCCTAATATTAATTTCATCCTTTAATAGCATAATAATTCTATCAAGTCCTGGTGCCATTCCAGCATGTGGAGGTGCTCCATATTGAAAAGCAGTATAAAGAGAAGCAAATTCATCTTTAATTACCTTTTCATCATAACCAGCAATTTCAAATGCTCGTTTCATAATTTCTAAATTATGGTTTCGAACTGCTCCACTAGCAACTTCAATTCCATTACAAACAAAATCATATTGATAAGCTAGAATCTCTTCTGGCTTTTTATTATTTAAACTATCTAATTCCCCTTGTGGCATTGAAAAAGGATTATGAGTAAAAATATAATTATCAGTTTCAATATCCCATTCATACATAGGAAAATCATTTATAATGCAAAATTCAATTTTGTTTTTATCAATTAGATTTAATTTGTTTCCTAATTCATCTCTGATTAGTCCTGCTCTTTTACTAACTTCCTTTTCGCTTTTATCAGCAATAAAGAATAACACTGAATCGGTTCTCATTTTTGTTTTTTCTTTTATTGTTTCCTTTTCTATATCAGATAAAAATTTATCAATAGGACCTTTAAAAGTACCATCTTCTAACAAGGTAACATAACCAATTCCAGGCATCCCAATTGAGGTAGCAAAATTAACTAATTCATTAAACCACGAATTAGGTTTAGTTCCTATATCATGAACCACAATTCCTCTTATTACTGCATCAATAAATGGTTTAAAAGTTGTTTGTTCAAATTCTTTTGTTAAATCAGTTATTGTTAAAGGATTTCTTAAATCTGGTTTATCAGTTCCATATTTCAGCATACTTTCCTGATAAGAGATTCTAACAAAAGGTTTATTACTTACTTCTTTTTTACTAAATTTAGTAAACAGTTCATAAAATATATCTTCCCCTATTTCCAAAACATCTTCTTGTTCAGCAAAAGCCATTTCAAAATCAAGTTGATAAAATTCTCCAGGTGTTCGATCACTTCTTCCATCTTCATCACGAAAACAAGGTGCTATTTGAAAATATTTATCAAATCCAGAAACCATAATTAATTGTTTAAAAATTTGGGGTGCTTGTGGTAAAGCATAAAATTTCCCTTTATATTTTCGAGAAGGTACAATAAAATCCCTTGCCCCTTCTGGTGAAGAAGCCGTAAGAATTGGAGTCTGAAACTCTATAAAACCAAGATTATGCATTTTCTGTCTTAAAAACTTAATAACTTCTGATCTAAATAAAATTGTTTCTTGAACTTCTTTATTTCTTAAATCCAAATAACGATATTTTAATCTTAGTAATTCATTATTAGTTTTTGAAGTGAAAATCTCAAAAGGCAATTCATTTTTAGCCCGACTCAATAATTCAACTCGTTCAGCAAGTAATTCAACCTTCCCCGTTATTAATTTTTCATTTATAGTTTCCTTATCCCTTTTTCTAATAATCCCTTCAACAAATAAAACACTTTCTTTCGTAATTCCTTCAAAAAGTTTATTATCATTACTAACAATTTGCAATGAACCATACATATCACGCAAATCTAAAAATAAAACCCCTCCATGATCTCTTATATTTTCAACCCAACCTGAAACCTTTATTTTTTTTGATACATCTTCTTCAGTTACTTGTCCACAATATAAATCACGATATTTATTTTTTTTCATTGTTTTCTCTCCTTTTTTCCAATTCATCTTTTATTATTGTTAAAGTTATTTTAGGATTAGCTTGGCGATTTGTTTTAGCCATCACTTTTCCAATAAAGAAATTAGCAACATAATCCTTTCCTTCTAAATATTCTTGTAGCACATCTAAGTTTTCAGCAATGGCTTCTAGCACAAACTTTCTTAACTTTTCTTGATTATCAATTTGTTCTAATCCTTCTTCTTTAATTATTAACAAAGGATCTTGCTTAATATCCATTGCTTTATATAAAATAGTTTTAGCATGATTTAAAGATAATTTCCCATCAGTAACAAGTTTTATAACTTCACTTAACATTTTTGGAGTAATAAAAAAGTCTTTAATTTCTAGTTTTAATTTATTAAGTGATCCCATAATGATAGTGATAACCCAATTGGCACTTATCTTTTCATCAACTTGATAAGAAATAATTTCTTCATAATAATCAGCTATTGAACGCTCTTTTGCTAGAATGGTCGCATCATATAATGATAACCCATAATCATCCATATATTTATTAACTCGATCAAACTCTAACCTCGGAAGTTCTTCTTTTATTTTTAATAAGTAGTCTTTAGATAGTTTTACTGGTGGGATGTTGGGTTCAATAAAATATTTGTAATCAATCGCATCAATCTTTTCTCGCATGGGATAAGTTTTTAAATCTTCATCACTAAAGCGTCTTGTTTCTTGAAGAACCCTTTCTCCTTTTTCTAAAAGGTTGGTTTGTCTTTTTATTTCATATTCAATTGCATTTTTAACAGTCGTAAAGGCATTAATATTTTTCATTTCAACTTTAGTTCCAAACTCAGAAGCATCTGCTTTCATTAATGATATATTAACATCACAACGCATTTGCCCTTTTTTTGAATCTGCTTCTGATACTCCACAATATAAAAATACATTTCTTAAGGTCTCCAAAAAGACAACCGCCTCTTCAGCACTACTAAGACAAGGCTCAGTTACTATTTCAATTAAAGGAATCCCACTTCGATTATAATCAATTAAAGAAAAATTTGCTAAATGTTCTAAACTAGCAGTATCTTCTTCTAAATGTAACTGATGAATATCTATTTTTTTAATAGTATCTCCAAGTCTAATCATTAAATAACCATTTTTCCCTAATGGTTTAGTAACTTGAGTAAGTTGATATCCCTTTGGTAAATCAGGATAAAAATAATTTTTACGATCAAAAATAACTTCATCTGGAGCCTTACAATTTAAAGCTAGTGCAACCTTAAGGGCTTTATGAACAGCTTCCTTATTAGGATATGGTAACGTACCAGGATGACCTAAATCTGAAGGCGAAACATTATAATTAGGTTTATCTATAAACTCATTTTTAGTCCTAGAAAAACCTTTAGAATTCGTCATAAGTTGACAATGAACTTCTAAACCAATAACAACTTTATACATTATTATGTTCCTCCTTTAATTGTTCTTCTAATTGATAAGCCATTTTTAAGACTAAACTATCTTTTAATTGTAAAGACATCAAAGAAATACCAACTGGCAATCCATTTACTAAACCACTTGGAATCGTGATACTTGGATAGCCCCCTAAATTTGCCAAATAAATTAAATCATTTAAAATTAAATCCGATTCTTCTTCTCCTTTATTAGGAGCGATTGTTCCCATGGTTGGAAAAATTAAACCATCATATTTTTCAAACAACTTATTTATTTCGGTAACTAAAATTCTTCTTATTCGCCCTGCATTTAAAAATAACTTATCTTGATTATCTTTTTGTAAAAAATATTCGCCCATAATTATTTTTCTTTTTACACTACTAGATAAATATTTGCTTCTTGAAGTTCTAATAATTTCTAAAACATCTTCTTTATTTTCCCTTTCACCAAAAGAAATACCAGTTAAATTAGAAGTATTACTAGATGCTTCAGCATAAATTATTATTTTAGAAATACTTTTAATTAATTTTAAAAGTTCTAGGTCGAAATTAACTGATTCAACCTCAAAACCCAAGTCCTGAGCCATTTTTAACACTAGATTAAAATTAGCAATTACTTTTTTAGTTGTTTCATCTTGATAATCATCCTCATTATAAAGATTAAAATAAAATAGTTTTTTACCTTTAATATTTCCCTTCAAATTAGAAATATAATCAATCTTATTATCAATAACAGTCATATCATAACCATCAGAGCCTTTTAATATATTTGTTAAAATCGCACAATCCAAAACAGAGTTTGTCTGATAACCAACTTGCTCCATACTAGAGGATATAGTATAAACACCATATCGGGAAATTACACTATAACTTGGCTTAAATCCAACAATTCCTGTATAAGCGGCTGGTCTTCTAATTGAGCCATCAACATCACTACCAATTCCAAATGATACTAATTTGTTAGCAACTAGTGTCGCACAGCCTGACATTGAACCCCCAACAGTTTTAGTTTTATCATAAGGATTTTCAATCATACTTAAATTATCTAAGCCCAGTTCTCCAATAATAGCTTTCCCAATCAGTGTCGCCCCACTATTTTTTAATTTAGTATAGATAGTTGCATCATAAACTGGTTTGTAGTTTTTTAAAAATTGTGATGACCAAGTTGTTAAAATAGAAGAAGTCGAAATATTATCACTTAATGCATATGTTTTTCCCTTTAAAGGTCCTTCACTTAATGTTTCATCAGTAACTATTGTTTCTAAAACTCTAGTTTTTTTATTAAACCCTTCAACTTTTTCCATTAATCCACCACCTTTGGAATTTTTATTTGATTCAAATAATTATAAGCGCTGCTTCTTAAAACATCATCCGTATCTAAACTTACTTCGGCTTTATCTTCTCTTAAAATTTTGTTATCATCTATAATTGGAAATACTAGAGGTTCTACTTGTTCAAGATTTTCTATTTTAGAGAAACCTTTTGTTCCATCTAAAATAATTTTCAATTCTTTTTCAAGTTTTTCATAATCCTCTTCAGTTATATCTAACATTATTCTTCTAGCACATCTTTTTAATTCTTCCCTTTCCATTTTATCCTCCTTATAAAAAAACATCCTTAAAAATATAAGGACGTGATTAACGTGGTACCACCTTAGTTCATAATAAAACTATTATCTTAATTATTTAACGCATATTTACGTCTCATCCTACTATTTTTCAAATGAGCAGCTCCCTAATGTTTTTCATCTTAACTTTATATTGACTTTCACCACCGTCAACTCACTTTAATTTAGTTCTAAGATTACTCGTTAGTTCTAGGCCTTTCTCACAAAAATTATAGCACATTTTTATTAAAGTTGTCAAATATTTAAAAACAAAGATAATGTAAAATGAATTGGGGATAGCAAAAATAAAACACCTATGTTAAAATTAATTTTCTTTTAATTGTTCAATAATTAAATTAGCAAACATTTTTAAGTCATATGTTCCAATCGCATCAGCATTTTTAACTGTTAGCCGAAAAATAACATTAGGATTATTAGTACTAGAAAGTATTTTTATTTCATATTTGCTTTGATCCTTTCTAGAAAGATAATAAACTATCCTTTTGTTACTTATACTTGGAATATGAAATTCATCATCATTAATTTTTTTATCTATTTTAATATAGTTCTTCTTACCGTCACCAATAACTTTAGGAGAAAAATTAAATTTATTTTTAAATGAACTAATAAAATCCTAGATTTTATTTTTAGCTAAATTCCGACTACCACTTTTCTTTCTTCTAAAAAAAGCCGTTGTCTTAAAATAATCTCCAAATTTATTTATAGGTATAATTCTTTCATTATTTACTGAACCAGAAAGAACATATTCAATCCCTTTGTTTTCTAAATTTGTAATAATCCAATCATTTATTAAACCCTCAGAAATTGGGATTTCTATTCCTGATTGGGAAACCTTATTATATTTTTTAAAATTGTCATTCATATAATCAATTATTGCTTGAGAAAAAAAATTGTTTTTATATCTGTTTCTAGATCCATAAACAAACTTATTATCATCAATTTCTAATACAAATTGTGATGATTGAGCATTGGGCATCTTGACTTCAAGAAAAAATGATTTATTTTTATCTATTGCAGTTATAATAATATCTGGCTTAGTACTGTCTTCCTCTCCTTGTGATATAATTTTAAATGTTTCCTTATCGAATTTTTCTTTCAATAACCTTGTCGCATTTTTTTCATATTCTTTCCAATTCATTTTACTTAGCCCAATCGATTATTCTATTTAGTTCTTCCATAATAGCTTGAAGAAGATTTATGGGGACACTATTTCCAAATTGCTTTAACGCTTGACTATCATTGTCTATAATAATAAATTCTTCTGGAAATCCTTGAAGTCGAGCCGCTTCTCTAGGTGATAATTTTCGAACTACACCATTAATATAGTAGGCACCAGTTTTAGGGGCTGCTCCACCACTAGAAGCAGCTAAAGTAACCCCAATCCCATTTTCATGATATATTCTATTTCCTTGACCACCTTTTGCTATTTTCCCAATTTGTAAAGGACGATTTACTTTTCCACCAGCAATCGCTTTTCTTAATTTAATTTCATCAATTCTAATATCATCACGATTTATTATATATTTTTTTGTCTTTTCATCGGTTTCCTTAATATCTGAAATTGTTATTACCTTTTCTTTTCTTCTAGGGAAACTAAAAGTCCCTATATTAATATCTTCTCTAATACATATAATAGCAATTCTTTCCCTATTTTGAGGTAGCCCAAAATCTTTTGCATTTAATACCCTATTAAAAACTTTATATCCGAGTTCTTCTAAAGTATTTGAAATAATTTTAAATGTTACTCCTCCATTGTGTGAATTTAAATTTTTTACATTTTCTAAAAATATTACTTTTGGTTTATGATATTTCACTATTCGTGCTATATCAAAAAACAATGTCCCTCTAGTATCATCAAAACCTTTTTGGTTTCCAGCTATACTAAAAGATTGACAAGGAAATCCAGCACATAAAATATCATGTTTAGGAATATCTTCTTCTTTTATTTTTGTAATATCACCATAAGGTTTATCAAAAAAATTCAATTCATAACTCTTTTTACAATGTTCATCCCATTCAGAGGAAAAAACACAATTACCACCATTAGACTCTAAAGCATATCTAAACCCACCAATACCTGCAAACAAATCAATAAAATCAAATTTTTTATCCATAATATTGCTCTCCAATCTTATAATTTAATTATACAGCCTTTCTTTATGTTTTTCTACATGTTAATGCTTGAGATGTTTTATCCTATTATT
>CAZGXD010000052.1:0-7102 GCA_964529625.1 uncultured Muribaculaceae bacterium | reverse complement strand
AGATGCAATGAATAAATCTATTCAAATAATAAGATAAATGAAAATTAAAAAAAATATATTTGTTTGATAGTAAAAATGAGATAATCTGTATTCTTATAGATTACCTTATTTTTTTATGGTTTTCATTATAATATAGTATTAACTATAGTGTTGGTTGCTTATTGTAAATACTTACCTTTTTTCTTGGAATATGATATAATATATGAGGAATATTAGTAAGGAAGTGGATTATGAAGATAAACAAAGAATTTAAAAAAATAACAAGGCATTATAAATCTTTAACTAAGATGATAAATAATAATTATTTTGTAGGGATAATTAATGAATGGATAGTAGATAATTATTATTTATTAGCTGAAAGACAAAATCGGTTAATCGGCTTTAGCAATAATAAAAGTATGTATAAATATACTAGTAAAAACATTGATATGTTTGAATTAATAAATGATATCTTAGAAAAAAATCATTATTTAATTGATGAAAAATTATTAATTAAAGAATTAGAACATTATCAAAAAACTACTAAGTATAGTCTTAGATAGAAGGAATTAATGATTATTCCTTATGTTATTGAACTTATATTAATTAAAAAGATTGCTTTTATTTGTGAAAAAGAAGCAAAACAATTAAAAGAAGAGCGGGAAATAGATAAATTAATTGTTAAATTAAAAATTGAATTACTTAATCATTCTAAGGTATTGTTAAGTGATTATTTTAAGGTTGATAAGAGTACTAATTATGGGATTATTTGTTTAAATGAAAAATTAAGGGAGTTAGGGGAACACTCTAATTTGATTTTTAAACAATTAGATAATATTTTAAAAAATAAAAGTAAACTTATGCGAGATATTATTAATTTAGAACACCGAGATAATGTTGAAACAAATATTGTGATTAGGAATGTTTTTCAAACTATAAATAATGCTAGTTTAATTACGGTTGAAAAATTATTTGAAAAATTAAATGATATTGAAAGAATACTAATGAAAGATAAATTTTATTCTAAAATGACTTTAGAAACCAAAGAAATTTATCGTTCATATTTAAAAAATAAATCTAGGAAAGTAAATATTGAGTTAATGGATATTTTACAAGAATCAGTAACTGAAGATAATAATATAAGTGATTATATTACTGATAAAAAAAATTATAAATTTAAAGCAATATTATATATTGGTTTAATTGTTATTTTAACAGGTAGTTTAAGTTATTATTTTTCTTCCTTTTTAACTTCTTATCGACTGCTTGGTTTTTTAGTACTATTAATTCCTTTTAGTGAGATAGTTATTACTTTTCTTCAAAAAGTCTTTTTGAAGTTTCATCGTAGTCAACCAATTCCAAAGTTGGATTTTTCTAAGGGGATACCTAGTAATTGTAAAACAATGGTAGTTGTTCCCACTTTGGTTAAGAGTGAAGAAAAGGTTGAAGAAATATTTGCTAATTTAGAAAAAATTTATATTGCTAATAAAACAAAAAATTTATATTTTACCCTAATAGGAGACTTTGGGGGAAGTGATCAAGAAGAACTTCCTACTGATGAAAAGGTTGTTGCAGCCGGGTATAGGGTTGTTGAAAGATTAAATAAAAAATATGGAGATTCCCTTTTTCATTTTGCTTTTAGAAAAAGAAAATATAATGAAGGTGAAGGTTGTTATTTAGGCTTTGAACGAAAAAGAGGTTCCTTATTACAATTTAATGATTTAGTGCTAGGTAATCTTTCTAAAAAAGAAAAAGAAGATTATTTTAAAGGGCATACGTTTGATAAGTTTAAAGAGAAAATTAAATATATAATAACCTTAGATGGTGATACTAAAGTCGGGCTAAATGCAGTTTGGAAATTAGTAGGAGCAATGGCTCATCCTTTAAATGAACCAGTTTTAAATGAAAAAGAAAATAAGGTTATTAAAGGTTATGGAATTTTACAACCTAAAATAAGTATGGATGTTGAATCAACGAATAATTCTTTGTTTTCTCAGTTATATGCTGGGATTGGTGGATTTGATTCTTATAATTATATTTTTCCATCTTTTTATCAAGATGTATTTAATGATGGAAGTTTTTGTGGGAAAGGTATTTATGATTTAGAAGTTACCCAAAAGATATTAAAGGATAGATTTCCAGATAATCTTATCTTAAGTCATGATTTATTAGAAGGAAATTATTTGGGTTGTGGGAATATTGTTGATGTTGAATTTATCGATGATTTTCCATCGGCTTTTTTAGTCGATGCTGCTAGGAGATCAAGATGGGCTAGAGGGGATATGCAAATTATTGGTTGGATTTTTCCTAAAGTTAAGACAAGGTCTTTAGAATATGAAAAAAACCCTCTTACTATTATTGGAAAATGGAAAATTTTTGATAATATAAGACGAGGGCTATTAGAATTTTGTTTATTATTAACTTTAATTATTTCTTTAGTTAGTGCGACTGTTAATCCTGGTTGGTGGGTAGGTTTTACTTTTGGAATTTGTCTCTTACCAGTTATTTCACAAATGACTGATTATTTGTATATTATATTTAGAAAAAATTATATTTCATTAAAGCATTATAAGGTGGTAATGTTTGGTTATAAAGCCGTTATTTTAAGAGGAATTACTGCTTTTATTAGTATTCCTTTTAATGCTCATTTATATATAACATCATTTTCAAAGTCATTTTATCGAATGCTAATTAGCAAGAAAAACTTGCTTAATTGGATGACCGCTGATGATGCGGCTAAATTTATTAAGACTAATTTAACTAATACAATAAAACAGTTTTGGTTAAACTATATTTTAGCACTCTTGATATTGGTTTATTCTTTAAAAGCAAATCAATTAACACCTTTGAATATCGGGCTTATTTTATTATTTATGGTTAGTCCTTTTATAATTTATTTTGTTAGTAAATCGCTTAATACTGAAACAAAGGAGATTCCTTATAAAAACAAAAAATATTTAGATTATATTGCTAAAATGACTTGGAAATTTTTTGAAGAAAACATGATTCCTGAAAACAATTATTTAATTCCTGATAATTATCAGTTAAATCGTGATATTAGAGAAGATACTAAAACTTCTCCTACTAATATTGGATTATCATTGGTATCAATAATATCAGCTTATGAATTAGATTTAATTGATTTTGAAAAGGCTTTATCGTTACTTAGTAATATTATTGATACCGTTGAAAAAATGAACAAATGGCATGGGCATTTATTTAATTGGTATCATATTCAAACTTTAGAAATTATGTATCCTAGATTTGTATCTAGTGTTGATAGTGGTAACTTTGTTGCATCTTTAATGGTTGTTAAAGGGTTTCTAAAGAAACATGAACAATTAGAATTTATGGAAAGAATTGAGAAATTAATTAATAAAACAGATTTTAAATGGTTATATACCGATTTAGATGTATTTAGTATTGGTTATGATGTTGACAAGGGTTATCTAGAGCCATTTAATTATAATAAGTTTATGAGTGAAAGTAGAATTGCTAGTTATATTGCGATTGCTAAAGGTGATGTTCCAATTAAACATTGGTTTAGTTTAGATAAAACTTTAACTACTTATAAAAAACAAAAAGGACTATCATCATGGGGTGGAACTACATTTGAATATTTTATGCCTTTAATTTTTATGAAAAGTTATGCTAATACTATTTTAGATGAAAGTTATCATTTTGCTACCTTTGTTCAAAAAGACTTTATGAGAAGTATTCATAGTAAATATCCTTGGGGTATTTCTGAATCAGCTTATAATGAATTAGATAATGGTCAAAACTATAAATATCGAGCTTTTGGAATTCCACAATTAAAACTTAAAGAAGAATCTTTAAATAGAGTAGTTGTTTCACCTTATAGTTCTATTTTAGCCCTGCCGTTATATCCACAAGAAGTAATTAAAAATTTGGAGCGATTTGAAAAATATTCAATGTTTGGTGAGTATGGTTTTTATGAAGCTTATGATTTTTTTGATAATACGCCAGTTGAAGCTTATTTTTCACATCATCAGGGGATGATTTTAGGTAGTATTACTAATTATTTGAAACAAGGAGTAATTCAGTCTTACTTTGGTGATGATATTAGGCATCAAGCCCTTGAATTTTTAAATAAAGAAAGAGTTCAGCTCCGTCCAGCAATTGATTTTAAATTAATGAAATATAAAAAATATACCTATGAAAAAGAATCGTTTGTAAATGATATTAGGGTTTATCGTTACATATCTAGTTTGCCAGAATTATCAGTTTTATCTAACTCAAAATATAGTGTTATTATTAATGATCGGGGTAATGGTTATAGTAAATATCGGACCATTCAAGTGAATCGTCATCGAAAGGTTACTGAACAAGAATATGGTCAATTTATATATATAAAGGATTTAGACACTAAAAGAGTTTGGTCTAATACGTATTCACCTAGTCTTTTAAAACCTAGTAATTATGAAGTTGTTTTTGCCCTTGATAAAGTAAAGTTTGTTAGAACTGATAAGGATGTTATTACAACAACTGAAATTGTAGTAACTCGTTCTCATAATGCTGAAATAAGAAAAATTACATTTAAAAATAATAGTAATAAAGATAAACATTTAGAGTTGACTTCATATACAGAACCAATTCTTTGTGAAAGCATTGAAGATCTTAGTCATCCAGCTTTTAATAATTTATTTGTCTATAGTGATTATGATGAGAAAACAGATTCAGTTATTGTTCTTAGAAAGTTAAGAGCATCAAAAGAACGTTATTATATGATTAATAGATTGTTAATTGATGAACCAGTGTCAGATTATCAATATGAAACTAATCGTGCTCATTTTATTGGTAGAGGAAATAATGCTACTAATCCAAGAGCAATTCATAGGAAACTTAGAAATTATGTTGGGACTTTATTAGATCCGATTATTAGTATTAGAAATACGGTTAGAGTTCCTAAAAATGATGAAGCTACTGTATATTTAATTAGTGGATTTGGAAAATCTAAAGAACAAGTGTTAAATATTGTTAAAACTTATTCAAATGAGCAAACAATTGTTGAACAAGGTTTTGAAGTAGCAACGATTATGACTAATATTACTAATAAAATGGGTAATATTACGGCTGATGATATGCGTTTATACAATACCATGTTAAACTATTTGCTTCAAACAAGATATATTTCTGTTAATGAAGAAAATACTAATATTTTAAAACAGAATGCTTTATGTCAAAGAGATTTGTGGAAATTTGATATATCTGGTGATCGGCCAATAATATTATTAGAAGTTAATGATTTGGAAGATTTGAGTCTAATTAAAGAATTATTACTTGCTTTTGAGTATTATAAAAGTAAATCAATTTTTATTGATTTAGTAATTATTAATAGTGATGATGAAGAGCATGCCAAGATTATTGCTTCTAAAATTGAAGATGAAAAATACCGAATGTGTGCATTAAATAGTTTTGCTAAATTACCAGGGGAAATTAATCTGATTGAAAGAGATAATATTGATGAAAAAGAATTTATTCTTTTAAAAACAGTGTCTCGTTTAATTATTGATAGTAGTTTTCATAAATCGCTTCAAGAATATATTAATACCTTACAAGAACTTAATACGATTGATGTTAAAAAGGAAGAAAAAGAAAATGTTAATGCTCCTGTTAGATATAATGAAAAGGAAATGACTTTCTTTAATGGGTTTGGTGGTTTTATTAATGATGGAAAAGAATATGCAATTGTTGATCAAAAAACCCCCCATGCTTGGAGTAATATTATTTCTAATAAAAATTTTGGAACTGTGATTACTAATGACAATGCTAGTTTTACCTATGCTTTTAATAGTCAGGAATATAAATTAACGTCATGGACTAATGATGTTTTAATAAAAGATTATTCTGAGGGCTTTAAAATTAATGATGTTAATCTTAGCTTTAATTTAGTTAAACATGGTTTTGGTTATAGTGAATTTAGTGGTAATGTTAAGAGAATAGATCTTAATTTAACTCAGTTTATCGCCTGTGAAGATAAAGTTAAATTTTATAAATTAAAACTCAAAAATAATGCTGTTAGAAAACAAAAAGTAATTCTTAAATTTTGGATTAATCCAGTGTTAGGTTTTAGTGAAGAAAAAACAGGGCGCTACTTATTGACAGAGTTTTATGAAGTAGAAAATTTCTTGAGTATTCGTAATGTTTATAATCAAAAATATAGTCATTATCATACTTTTATGGCTAGTAATTTAAAAATAGATAAGGTTGTGACTAACAATTTATTATTTAAAGAAATAGAAGTAGAATTTTATTTAGATGGTCGAGAAGAAAAAGAAGTTACTTTTACTTTAGGATGTGCTAAAGGAGAAGAATTAAAGGACTTAGTTAAAAGATATAATGATTCAGAAGTTGTTAATGAAGAATTAAGAAAGGTTAAAACTAATTGGATGGAGAAACTTTCTAAAATTCAAGTAAAAACAAAAGATGATAGTTTTAATTATATGATTAACGGGTGGGCACTATATCAAACCATGTCTTCAAGATTACAAGCTAAAGCAGGTTTTTATCAAGTTGGGGGAGCCTTTGGTTTTAGAGACCAACTTCAAGATGCAATGAATATATGTTTGGTTGATCCTAATAAAACCAAAGAACAAATAATAATAAATGCTAAGCATCAGTTTATCGAGGGAGATGTTTTACATTGGTGGCATGAAACATCAAGTTCTGGTTTAAGATCCCTATATAAAGATGATTATCTATGGTTGGTTTATGCGACCCATGAATATGTTACTATCACTGAAGATAAGAATTTCTTAGGCAAAATGATTCCTTTTGTTAAAGGGGAATGTTTAGAAATTGATGAACATGAAAAATTAATAGAATATGGTTTTAGTGAAGAAGAAGCAACTATTTATGATCATTGTAAATTGGCAATTCATAAAGCCATGAATGAGTTAGGTGAAAATGGCTTACCACTTATGGGTGGTGGTGATTGGAACGATGGAATGAATAAGATTGGTATAAAAGGAAAAGGAACTAGTGTTTGGCTGGGCTTCTTCCTATATATGATGGTTGAGAAGTTTATTGATCTTACCAAATGGTATAATTCAAAACTTTCAATTAAAAAATATGTTGATTTTAATCAAAAATTAAAAGAAAA
>CAZGXD010000051.1:6365-7143 GCA_964529625.1 uncultured Muribaculaceae bacterium | reverse complement strand
TTCTTTCTAATAACATATTGGCAAAAGTTTCAAATTCAACATGATTATTAAATGAAACCTTTAGATAATCGTTTGTATTATCAATAATATAAACACTAAATACTTGCCATAATGTATTGTGATAATCAGTAGATAATTTTATTATGTGATTTTCTAGATTTTCATACCAATTACTTTTTATAATATTCTTAAGGGAGCCAAACATTATATTATTTAATCGGCCATGGGCATAGATAATTGTATTTTTTTCTATCTTTTTTAGATTGTTTCTATAATCTAGAAAGACCCAGCCGGCAGTATTATATGTTTTATTAAAGGAATGAGTTAAATAGTACTCATTATTATTAGACTGAACAAAAGGGTAATTAATATTTGTTCCATTTACTTGTAACCATCCTTTAGTATCGAGATTCTTTAATCTTAATTTTTCAAAATCAACTTCAATTAAATTCATTTTTATATAATCCCAATAAGGATTAAACTTTGGTATTTCCTTAACTTGGTTAATTATTTCTGTTTTTTCGTTGTCATTTATGTCACTTATATCTATTACATCATATATTTCTTCAATTTCATTATTAATTTTTTTATCTTCCTTTTTCCATTTAAAAATATTATATAATGAATTAATAAAAATTATTATAAAGATTAATAATAGTATAAATAAGAATATGTTTTTTTTGTTTAGTTTATATTTTTTATTTTGCATATTTTATCGCTTTAAATCTCCTTTTTTATCTATTTATATTTTATCATATAGTTCTAATAAATTCATTAA
>CAZGXD010000051.1:5066-6355 GCA_964529625.1 uncultured Muribaculaceae bacterium | reverse complement strand
ATAATTACCAAATTTATCTAAAATAAAATTTGTAAAATTATTTTGTTGGTTCATTAATAAAAGGAATCTTTATAGAATAAAACTTCCTTTTATTCACCTTTAAGTTGAGCCAATTGATATGGGTATGGTATAATTAAATAGGTGGTAGTATGGATCCTAAATTAAAATTATTATTAGAACAAATATCCTTAAGTGAGGATAAATATCAATATTTCAGGGCTGGGAAATTAGAAAAAATTATTTATAGTGAAAAAAATAAGGATTACTTATTTATAATAAAACTTAAAGAGTTTTTACCAGTTAAAATATATGAAGAATTTATTGTTTTATTAAAGAATGGTTTTACTAGTGGTAATAATATGGAGATAAAATTTATAGTGGATAGTGAAGGTCAAGATTATGTCAATGATTACTTTGTTTACATTATGGATAAATATTGCCAAAAGTTTCCGTTGTTATCATCATTTAATGAAGATAATTTAATTTATGAAAAGGATAATTTAACCATAGAAGTAATTAATAAAGCTGAAGAAATGTTAATTTTAAGAATTAAGGAAGAATTAGAAAAAGATTTTCAATCTTTTGGTTTTGTTAATTTAAAAATTAAAGTAAAAATCAATCCAGTCAAAGCCAAACAACTTAAAGAAGAGATTGAAACAATGATTAACAATGATATGAAAAAAGCTAATAATTTAACTAAATCTAATTCTACTAAGAAGATTGTCTGGGGAACAGAAATAAAAGGGAAAGTAATTCCTATTCATAATATTACCTTTGAAGAGAATAATCTTATTATTGAAGGTTATCTTTTTGATGTTGATTATTTTGAAGTTAGTAAATCAAATTTAAAAATTATTACCCTAAAAGTAACTGACAATACTGATAGTATTTATTGTAAGATGTTTGTAAAGGATAATGAACAATATAACAATTTAAAAGGACAATTTAAAATTAATAATTGGTATAAGATAAAGGGTTATAGCAAGAATGATTTATATTCAAAAGATATTGTTTTAAATGTTACTGATATTAATATTATTGATAATAAAGAAACAATAAAGGATGAAGCTCCTATTAAAAGAGTAGAACTTCATACTCATACTTTTATGAGTCAAATGGATGGCTTAATTAAACCGTCAGAATTAATTGAATATGCTAGGAAACTTGGACATAAAGCAGTCGCAGTAACTGATCATAATAGTATTCAATCTTTCCCAGAAATTTATTCGATTATGAAAAGTATTAATAAAAAGAATCAAGATGATGAACCATTTAAGGTTTTATTTGGT
>CAZGXD010000051.1:0-4966 GCA_964529625.1 uncultured Muribaculaceae bacterium | reverse complement strand
ATGTTAAAAGGGAAACCAACTGAAAAGGAAGTTATTATTCGGTTTAAAGAATGGTTAGGGGACTTACCTTTGGTTGCCCATAATGCTAGATTTGATTTATCATTTCTAGAGAAAGCTTATGCTATTTACCAGCTGGGCCCTGTTTCGCAACCGGTAATTGATACTTTAACTTTATCAAGGGTGTTAGAACCTAATTTTAAACGTCATAGTTTATCGGCATTAGTTAAAAGATATAATATTGAGTTTGATGAAGAATCACATCACCGGGCTGATTATGATGCCGAGGCAACGGCGTTAGTATTTCATCAAATGTTAAGAAAATTAATTGATCAAAAGTTTGTCGTTATTAGTGATTTAGATAATTTAGTTTCTAAAACAGAAATACATAAATTTGGAACCGCTTATCATATTAATGTGTTAGCTAAAAATAGGGTGGGTTTAAAAAATTTGTTTGAAATGATTAGTTTAGCAACTACTAAATATTTATATAAAACGCCTCGTCTTTTAAGAAGTGAAGTAGAAAGATTAAGAGAAGGTTTATTAATCGGTAGTGGTTGTTATGAAAGTGAAGTTTTTGTAGAAGCTAGTTACAAAAGTGATGAAGAATTAGTAGAAGTAATGAAATTTTATGATTATGTAGAAGTTCAACCTTTAGATTGTTATGATCATTTATTACAATCAGGAACCTTTCCTAATGCTAATGAATTAAGGCTTCATGTTAAAAAAATAGTGGAAGTTTCAAAAGAGGCTGATGTTTTAATTTGTGCTACTTCAGATGCCCATCATTTAAAAAAAGATGATAAGATTTTTAGAGAAATTATTGTTAATCAAAAAGTACCTGGGGGAGGACTTCATCCACTAACTAGAAAAAGTATTACTTCGATTCCTAGTAATCATTTTCGGACTACTGATGAAATGTTAAATGATTTCTCTTTTTTAGATAAAGATTTGGCTAATGAAATTGTTATTATTAATCCTAATAAAATTGCTGATATGATTGAAATTTTTGAGGTTATTTTGGAAACAAAAGGAATTCCTTTTTCTCCTAAAATCGAAAATTCTAATAATGAAATTACAAAAGTTGTTTATGAAACAGCATATAGTATTTATGGTAATCCATTACCATCTTTAATTCAAGAAAGAATTGAAAATGAGCTAAAAGGAATTATTGCTGGTGGGTTTGATGTTGTATATTTAATTTCGAAAAAACTTGTTAACAGATCTAATGAAGATGGTTATTTAGTTGGTAGTAGGGGTTCAGTTGGTTCATCCTTTGTAGCAACAATGATGGGAATTACGGAAGTTAATCCACTCCCACCTCATTATGTTTGTGAGAAATGCCAGCATAGTATTTTTGAAGAAAATGGTGTTAATTTAGGAAACAAGTATTCAAGTGGTTATGATTTGCCAATTAAAAAATGCCCTAAATGTAGTACTGAAATGATTCGTGAAGGTCAAGATATGCCTTTTGCAACTTTCTTAGGATTTGATGCTAATAAGGTTCCTGATATTGATTTAAACTTTTCTGGGGATTATCAAGCCCGGGCTCATGAATATACTAAGGAATTGTTTGGAGTAGATAATGTTTATCGAGCAGGAACGATTGGAACAGTGGCTGATAAAACCGCTTATGGTTTTGTTAAGGGATATTGTGAAGATAAAGGTATTATAATGAGAAATGCTGAAGTTGAACGATTGGTTAAAGGATGTACTGGTGTTAAAAGAACTACTGGTCAGCACCCAGGGGGAATAATTGTTATCCCTGATTATATGGATATCCATGATTTTACCCCTTATCAATTTCCAGCTGATGATGCTAAATCATTATGGAAAACAACTCATTTTGATTATCATGCTCTTGAAACTTGCTTATTAAAACTAGATATTCTTGGGCATGATGATCCGACTGTTCTTAAAATGTTACAAGATTTATCAGGAATAGATGTAACTAAAATAAATTTATCTGATTCAGAGGTTATGAAAATTTTTTCTTCTCCTAAAGTGTTAGGAGTAACCCCTAATCAAATTTTATGTGAAACTGGAACCTTAGGGGTTCCTGAATTTGGAACCAAATTTGTTATTTCTATGCTTGAAGATACCAAGCCCAAAAGTTTTGGGGAATTATTAAAAATATCTGGATTATCACATGGAACTGATGTTTGGTTAGGAAATGCTCAAGAATTAATTAGAAGTAAAACTTGTGAATTTAAGAATGTTATAGGTTGTCGTGATGATATTATGCTTTATTTATCATATAATGGTATGAAATCAAAAGATGCTTTTAAAATTATGGAGTTTGTTCGAAAAGGGCGACCATCAAGTGAACCTGAAGCTTGGGCAGAATTAGAAGCTAAAATGAGAGAAGCCGGGATAGTAGATTGGTATATTGAGTCTTGTCGTAAAATAAAATATATGTTCCCGAAAGCTCATGCTGCTGCGTATGTGATGAGTTCTTTAAGAATAGCCTGGTTTAAAGTTTATTATCCTAAATATTATTATGCTGCTTATTTTTCAGTTCGATGTCACGATTTTAATATTGAAGCGATGATTAATGGATATGATGCAATAAAAAAAGAAATGGAAAATATAATTGATAAAGGATATGATGCGACTAATAAAGAATTGGCTATTTTAGAAGTTTTACATGTTGCCCTAGAAGCGACGGCTCGTGGTTTTAAGTTTGCAAATATTGATATTTTAAAAAGTGATGCTAATGATTTTGTTTTATTAGATGATTATACTTTATTACCACCATTTAGAACGATTGATGGTTTAGGAGATTTAGTAGCTAAAAGAATAGTGACAGAAAGGAAAAAGGGACCGTTTTTGAGCATTGAAGATTTACAACGAAGAGGGAAAGTAACGGTAACAACGATTGATAAAATGAGATTAATGGGAGTGTTAGATAATTATGATGAATCTAATCAGTTATCTTTGTTTTAATAATGAATAATATAGATGCTGTGTATATTCATATTCCTTTTTGTAAAACTATTTGTTCATATTGTGATTTTTGTAAAATAATTTATAATAAAAAATATATTGCCGATTATTTGAAAACTTTAAATCAAGAAATTAAAACTTTTTATAAAAATGATGTAATTAAAACTTTATATATTGGAGGGGGGACACCTAGTAGTTTAGAAATAGATGATGTAAAAAAATTAATGAAGATTCTAAAACAATTTAAAGTTAGTAAAGATTTAGAATTTACAGTTGAGCTTAATGTTGAGCATATAAATAAGGAATTACTAAGTCTTCTTTATCAAAATGGAGTTAATCGGCTGAGCATAGGGGTTCAAACATTTAATGAAAATCATTTAAAACTTTTAAAGCGAAATCATCAACAAGAAGATGTTTTAAAAGCCATTAATTTAGCAAAAGAAATAGGATTTAATAATTTAAGTATTGATTTAATTTATGCTCTTCCTAATCAAACTAAAGAAGAATTAATAAGTGATTTAAATATTTTTTTGAAATTAGATATTAATCATCTTTCAATTTATTCTCTTATTATTGAACCACAGACCCTCTTATATATTAATAAAACTAATTATCTTGATGAAGAATTAGATTATGAAATGTATAAATTAATTAATGACTTCTTAACTAAAAAAGGATATCTTCATTATGAACTTAGTAGTTATTGTAAACCTGGTTTTGAGGGGAAGCACAACCTCGGTTATTGGAATAATTTAGAATATTATGGTTTTGGAATGGGGGCAAGTGGTTATGTTGATAATATTAGATATACTAATACTTTAAATATTAATAAATATATTAGTAATTATTTTCGAGATAAGGAAGAATTAATTGATTTAAAAACAAAATTAGAAAATGAATTTATGTTAGGATTAAGAAAAATAAAAGGGATTAATAAGCAACTTTTTTTAGAAAAGTATGGCTTTCAGATTGATGAAATATTAGAAATAAAAAAATTAATAAAAGAAGGGAAATTAATTGATGATAAGATAAATATTTATATAAGTCCTGAATATTTATATTTATCAAATGATATATTGATTGATTTAATGGTGTAAAAATGAAAAAAATAGATTATTTTAAAACTGAATTAGGTTATATAAAAGATGAGCGTTTAAGAGAAAGTGCAAAAAAGATAATAGCAATGTTACCTGATTATTTTTTTACAATTCCAGCTAGTTCAACTGGCAAATATCATCCTCGTTATGCTTCCGGGCATAGTGGTTTAGTTCGTCATACTAAAGTTGTTGTTAGAATTGCTCATGAACTTTTAAATAATAATAAAACTATTGGTGATGAATTTAAAGAAATTGAAAAGGATATTATAATCATTGCTTTGATTATTCATGATGGTTTAAAGTCGGGATTAGTTGAAAGCAAGTATACGGCGTTTGATCATCCATTGTTAATTTCAAAGTTTGTTTCTGATAATTATAAAAAATTTGATTTGACTTTAGATGAAGTAAAATTGATGACATCTATTTTAGAAACCCATATGGGAGAATGGACTAAAGATTATAGGGGAAAAGAAGTATTACCTAAACCTCAAACCAAATATCAAAAGTTTGGTCATATGTGTGATTATTTAGCTAGTCGAAAATTTATTAATGTTGATTTTAAAAATAATGAAATTTTATAGGGGGGGCTTATGAATTTAATAATGATAGTAACTAATGACGATAATCAAAGTGATTTTTTATGGAAAGTTTTAGATGATTACGGTCTTTTTAGTAATAGTTTAGCCTTTAAACCACTTGTTTTAAGTTTGGAGCATTTTAAAAATATTCCTAAAAAACAACCAATAAGAAGGTATTTAATCATAGATGAAAATATGGAAAATGATGGTTCGGAAGTATTGATTTTTAAAGATAATAAGAGTCTTTTAGAAAGATTAAAATTAGTAACCGAAGATTTTTATATGATACCTGATCAATCAATGTTTAATTTTTTTCTTAAATATATAAAAATTCTTTATTATATTGAA
>CAZGXD010000050.1:0-7237 GCA_964529625.1 uncultured Muribaculaceae bacterium | reverse complement strand
TTTTGAAGATAGTTTAGTAGTAGGTGCATTTGAAGATGCTTATATTAAGGATGAATCAATATATTATCATGAAAAACCAATTATAAGTTTAAATGAGATTAGGGTTAGAGGGGCTCATAATTATGAAAACATTATGGCTGCTCTTATAGCGGCTAAAGAATTTAAGATAACGAATGAAATGATTTTAGAAGTCTTAAGGAAGTTTAGTGGAGTTGAGCATCGGCTTGAATATGTAAAAAAATTAAATAATCGTGAATTTTATAATGATTCAAAATCAACTAATATTGTTTCAACTCAAGTTGCTTTAGATTCATTTGATAAGTCAGTGATATTATTATTAGGGGGGTTAGATCGGGGTCATTCTTTTACTGAATTGGAAACTTATTTGGGTAATGTTAAAGGAATAGTTGCTTTTGGGCAAACTAAAGAAAGAATTAAAGATTTTGCTTTTTCTATCAATATAGATTGTGTGGTAGTTGATGACTTAAAATCAGCTGTTAAAGCAGCCTACAATTTATCTGAAAAAAATGATATTATTTTATTAAGTCCTGCTTGTGCTTCTTGGGATCAATATCCTGATTTTGAAACTCGGGGACGTGATTTTAAAGATATCGTTGACCAATTAATATAATATTGACCTTATTAATGATATAATTAAATTAGAACAGAAGGGAAGATAGTGTGAAAATAAAAAATATAATAGGAAGAGAAATATTGGATTCAAGAGGAAATCCGACGGTTGAAGTAGATGTTATTTTAGAAAGTGGGATTGTCGGTCGGGCTAGTGTTCCATCTGGGGCTTCAACTGGTTCTAGTGAAGCCTTAGAACTTCGAGATAATGATAAAAACCGTTATTTGGGAAAGGGAGTTTTAAAAGCGGTTAATAATGTAAATGAAATTATAAAGCCTAAATTGATTGGTTATAAAGTTAATAATCAAGCATTAATTGATAAAACTTTAATAGATTTAGATGGGACTAAAAATAAAAGTAAGTTAGGGGCTAATGCTATTTTAGGGGTTTCGTTAGCTTCTTTAAAAGCAGCTGCCCTTTATCATAAAAAGCCCCTTTATCGATATCTTGGTTTAGGAGAAACCCTACCAGTGCCAATGATGAATATAATTAATGGGGGAGCTCATGCTGATAATAATCTTGATATTCAAGAATATATGATTATTCCTAATGCTAAGACGATTAAAGAGAGAGTTAGAATTGGGGCTGAAATTTTTCATACCTTAAGAAAAATATTAAAGGAAAAAGGATACAATACTGGGGTTGGTGATGAAGGTGGTTTTGCCCCTAATTTAAAAAACAATCGTGAAGCCCTAGATTTAATCTGTGAAGCGATTGTAAAGGCAGGTTATAAATTAAAAGAAGATGTCTCTCTAGCCCTTGATGTAGCAGCTAGTGAGTTTTATCATAATGGAAAATATATTTTAAAAGGTGAAAATAAAGAATATACTAGTTTAGAATTAGTAGATTATTATGTTGACTTAGTGAATGATTATCCGATTGTTTCTATTGAGGATGGGCTACATGAACATGATTATGATGGATTTAAAATTTTAACTGAAAAGTTGGGCAATATTCAATTAGTTGGTGATGATGTTTTTGTTACTAATAAGGAAATATTTATTGATGGTATTAATAAAGGGATTTGTAATTCTATATTATTAAAAGCCAATCAAATTGGAACAGTAACAGAAATGTTAGAAACGATTGAAATTGCTAAAAATAATAATTATAAAACTGTTATTTCACATCGTAGTGGTGAAACCGAAGATACTTTTATTGCTGATTTTGCAGTCGGACTTGATTTAGGTCAAATAAAAACCGGTTCTTTATCAAGAATAGATCGAATTAGTAAATATAATCAATTAATAAGAATAGAAGAAGAATTAAGGAAATAAACGAGGGCTAAAAATGGAAGTGTTTTGTTCTAATTGTTTAACTAGTAATGAAGATACGAATTTAAATTGTATTAATTGTGGTTATCCTCTTAATTATAATTTAGGAAAAGATCGAGTAAAAAGGGCGGATTTTTGGATTAGATTTATGGCTTTTTTAATAGATGCTTTTCTTATTGTTTTTATTTGGGTTATTACTTCATTTCTTATGGTTAAAATTTTTCCGTTTTTAGTTTTTAATTTTGAAGAAACTACTTTAAAATTAATTTTTTCTGTGATTGGGATAATGTTAATGCTTATGTATAATATATTAATGGAAAACACCAAAAAACAAGCAACCATTGGTAAACAGTTATTAAAACTAACAGTTGGTGATATAACTGGGAAAAGATTAAGTTTAGATATTATTATTATTCGTAATGTTTCTAAAATAATAACCTGTTTAACGTTAGGAATTGGATATGTCATAATAATATTTCATCAAGAAAAGCAATCCTTACATGATATTATTGCTAATGCTTATGTTTTTAGGGAATTTTAAAAAGGAAGAATTGGTTTTAATTGAAGAAAAGTTAGAGATATGCTATAATTAAACCATAAGATCAGGGAGGTAAAACATGACCAAGAAAAAGAAAAAACGGGAAACAAATAAAAAAAACATTGGCTATTATACTGAATTACTAGGGCTTTTTTATATTGTCTTAACCTTGTTAGGTTTAGGTAGATTAGGACTAGTTGGGAATCTAATTACTTCTTTTTCTGCCTTTTTAGTTGGAACTTGGTATTATGTGTTATTAATTCTTGTTTTTATGGTGGGAGTATACATGATGGTAAAAAGGGAAAAGTTAAATTACTTTACATCTAGATTACTAGGACTTTACATAATTATAATATCGATTTTATTAGCCTCTCATTTAAATTATATGAAAGATTTAGAAATTAAGAATTTTGAAATAATAAAAGATACAATTCATAATTTTATGACCTCTACTTATGATATTAGAAATATTCAAGGAGGAGGTTTTTTAGGAGCAATTTTTGCTACAGCAGGAGTTAAATTGTTTGCTTATGAAGGAACTATTATTGTGGCTTGGACTTTATTTATTTGTGGTTTTGTTATGCTTTCTGGAATTACAATTGCTGATTTAGTAAAGAACTTTATTTCAAAAATAAAAAATATGATTCATAATTTTAAGAAAAATAAAATAGCAGAAGATATTAGAAAAGCCGAGCAGGATTTTGAAAAAAAGGATAAAATTGTTGTTACTAGTGTTGATGAATTAATTAAAGTTCATGAAGAACAAAAAAAGGAAGTAATTGACCATTCTAAAGAAGCCGAGCCAGTTATTGATAATTTGGATGGTTATATTTTGCCCCCAATATCATTATTATCTTCTATTGGGAAAAAAATTAAAAATATTAATCATGAGGATGTAAAAGGGAATGTTAAATTATTAGAACAAGTGTTAGTTGATTTTGATATTCAAGGGAAAGTTGTTGCGATTCATATTGGACCAGCAGTGACCCAATATGAAATAGAAATAAAAGCGGGAACAAAAGTAAATAAAATATTAAGTATTCATCGTGAAATTGCGTTAGCTTTAGCCGCTAAAGATGTTAGAATTCAAGCTCCAATTCCTAGTAAAAGTACAATTGGAATTGAATTACCAAATAAAAAAATATCAATTGTTACGGTTAGGGAAATACTAGAACAAATTCCTAAAAAATTAGAAAAAAACAAATTAATAGTTTCTTTAGGGAAAAATATTATGGGAGAAACCATTTATTTTGATATTAATCAAACCCCTCATCTTTTAGTGGCAGGGGCGACAGGGAGTGGGAAATCAGTTTGTATTAATAGTCTTATTATTTCCTTATTAATGAGGGCTAATCCTAATGAAATAAAATTATTATTAATTGATCCTAAAAAGGTTGAATTAAATATATATAATGGTATTCCTCATTTATTAGCCCCAGTTGTATCAGAACCAAGAGTAGCCAATACTGCTCTTAAGAAAATAGTTGCTGAGATGGAGCGCCGTTATGACTTGTTTAGTGATAGTGGCACTAAAAACATTGCAGGCTATAATTTATATTTAGAAAAAAAAGGTTCGGCTGAGCAAAAACCATTACCTTATATCGTTGTTATAATTGATGAATTAGCTGATTTAATGCTTGTTGCTGCTAAAGAAGTTGAAGATTCAATTTTACGTATTACTCAAATGGCAAGAGCAGCTGGAATTCATTTGATAGTTGCAACCCAAAGACCATCAACTGATGTTATTACAGGTTTAATTAAAGCAAATATTCCTTCTCGGATTTCTTTTGCTGTTAGTAGTAGTATTGATTCAAGAACTATTTTAGATATGTCAGGAGCTGAAAAACTTTTAGGGAAAGGTGATATGCTTTTTATTCCGATGGGGGAAAATATTCCAATAAGAATTCAAGGAGCATTTATTAGTGAAGAAGAGATAAAAAAGGTGGTTGAACATATAATTTCTCAACAAAAAGCCAAATATGATGAGACTTTATTAATGTCCGAAGAAGAACTTCAAGCGACAACAATGGTTGATGAAATTGATGAATCTGATGAACCACTATATAATGAAATAGTTGAGTTTGTTATTAAAGAAGAAAAGGCTAGTACTTCTCTTATTCAAAGAAGATTTAGAATTGGTTATAATCGAGCAGCTAGAGTAGTTGATTTAATGGAAGAAAGAGGGATTATTGGACCTAGTAGAGGTTCAAGACCTAGAGAAGTCTTAGTAGAAATTGATGAAAATAGTCAAAAATAAAATAAAAAAACTCTTTCGAGTTTTCAAAAATCCTTTCGTTTTATGTTTTCGGTATTAATAATTTCATTAGTAATATTATTTTTAAATAATATTGAATAATTACAGTAATTAGCAATTTTTTCTATTGATTCAAATGTCGGTTGACGATATCCTCTTTCCCATCCACTCAATGTTGTTTGGGTAATTAATAGTTTATCTGCTAATTGTGTTTGATTGAAATTATTGTCTAAACGCATTTTTCTCAAGATTTTTCCAATCATAATAAACCACCCATTTTTATTATTGCATAACTTCATAAAAAAATACTGTTTTAGTGCAAAAAGTGTTAGGTTTATTAAGATATTCATTTTTTAAATATTATTGTTTAAAAAATGAGCATTTTTTGTCCTTTTAAAGCCTTCTAAAATAATTGTAATTGAATATAATTGTGATATAATAATGATGGGATGTGCAATATGAGAATAATTATAAGTGCAGGGGGAACAGGCGGTCATATTTATCCTGCTCTAGCCCTAATTAATAAGATAAAAGAAAAAGAACCTAATAGTGATTTTTTATTTATAGGAACTCATAATCGAATGGAAAAAGATATTATTCCAACTCATAATATTCCTTTTAAAGAAATTGAAATCTATGGTTTTTTTTATAAAAAGAAGTTAAAAAACTTTAAAACAGTAAAAACATTTATTACTAGTTATTTTCAATGTCGAAAAATAATTAAAGACTTTAATCCAGATATAGTAATTGGATTTGGGGGTTATGTTACTGGACCAGTTATTTATGCTGCTCAAAAATTAGGATATAAAACCTTTATTCATGAGCAAAATAGTATTCCTGGCAAAACAAATTCTTTTTTAAGTAAATATGCAACTGTAATTGGGATATCTTTTGAATCCACTTTAAAATATTTTCCTAATCATAAAACAATTTTTACTGGCAATCCCTGTAGTGAAGATGCTATAAATCAAAAACCACTTAGAAAAAGTGATTATAATTTATGTTCTAATAAAAAACTTGTTTATATTGTTATGGGATCACTTGGGTCTTCTAAAATAAGTGAATTTTTAATTAAAACTTTAAGTTTATTTAAAGGAAAAGATTATGAAGTTTTATTTGTTACTGGTAATAATTTGTATAACCAGGTTAAACAACATAAATTTCCTCCTAACGTAATAGTAGTTCCTTTTATTGAAAATCAAACGAGAATAATGAAAAAGGCTGATTTAATAATCTCAAGATGTGGGGCAACAACATTAAGTGAGATTATTGCTCTTAATCTCCCATCTATATTAATTCCTAGTCCATATGTTCCTGATAATCATCAATATAAAAATGCTTTAGATTTAGTTGATAATGGTGGGGCAGTTATGATTGAGGAAAAGGATTTAAAAGGAGATATTTTAGTTAGAACGATTGATAATTTAATAATTGATTCTAAAAAATTAACTAAGATGCAACAAAGTTTAAATGGTTTAAAAGTCCCTAGTAGTGCGACTAAGATATATGAGATAATAAAGGAATTAATAGATAGGAAGTAACATATGGAGATTATAACTGAATTAAAAAAATTAAAGTGTGGAAAAATAAAAACTAATGTTTTACTTAAAGATTATACTACTTATCAAGTATCAGGACGAGCAAAAGTAGTAGTTTATCCTAGTGATATTTCTCAATTAAAAAGAATATTAGTTTATATAAAAGAAAATAATATAAAATATAAAATAATAGGAAATGGAAGCAATTTAATTTTTGCAACTAATTATTATGATGGTATTTTAATTAAATTATCAGAATTTAATAATTTAATCATTGATGATGTTAAAATTATAGTTGGGGCAGGTTATAATTTAATAAAATTAGCTTATAATGCTTCTAAATTGGGTTTAACTGGGTTTGAGTTTGCAACGGGAATTCCTGGTACGGTTGGTGGAGCGATATATATGAATGCTGGGGCTTATAAATCAGATATGGGATATATTGTTAGTGAAATTAAAGTATTAACTCCCGATTTAAAAATTAAAACCCTTTATAATAATGATTTAGAATTTCATTATCGTTCTTCTTTTCTTCAAAAAAATCAAGATTATGTTTGTATAGAAGCAACGATTATTTTAAAACATGGAAATGTAGATATTATAATGGATTTAATTGGAGAACGTAAAAAGCGTCGGTTAATGACCCAACCACTTGAATATCCAAGTGCAGGAAGTGTTTTTAGAAATCCCAAAGGGGAGTATGCTTGGTGCTTAATTGAAAAATGTGGTTATAAAGGAAAAACCATTAATGGAGTTAAAGTAAGTAATAAACATGCTAACTTTATTATTAATCCTAATGGAGGTAGTGGAATTGATATTGAAAATTTAATTAATCAAATAAAAAAAGATATTAAAAACAAATATAAGATTGATTTGATAGTAGAACAAGAAATAATAAAGTAGGGGATTATATGGGGAAAAGAAGTAATAACAGAAAAAAAAGAAGATTCAATGTTAAAAAAACCTTTTTTTGTCTTGTTTCTCTTTTTTTATTTAGTTCCT
>CAZGXD010000049.1:0-7470 GCA_964529625.1 uncultured Muribaculaceae bacterium | reverse complement strand
GTATCAGCAATAACTCCTATAAATAATTTCTCAGCGGCTTCTTTTGTCATTTTAAGTTTAGTTTTTAAAACCAATTCAATTATCATCTGAGCCGCACTGCTAGCAGTATCATCGACCCATTCAATATCACAAAATTTTTCAACTAATGGATGATGATCAATTTTTATTGTTTCAGTAAATAAATCAGGATTCACTCCATCGATTCTTTCCTTATCAGGAACATCAACAATAATTAATAAAGCATTCGCATACATTTCCTCATCAAATTTATCTAATTTGCCCAAATATTTAAACTTAGAAGCTGGACATCCAACTGCATAAACCTTTTTATGAGGAAAAGTATTTAAAATAATATCCCTTAACCCGACTTGACTAGATATTGCATCAGGATCGGGTCCAACATGTCTAGCGATTACTATCGTTTCATATTTCTTTATCTTTCGATAAATCTGTCTAATTTTTATGTTACTCATTTTAACTACCCTTCCTATTTAGCTAAATTAAAGGTATCCCTAGCAATTATTACTTCTTCATCAGTAGGAATAACATAGCTTGGAATTGATGAATCAATTGCCGTGATTAAAGCTTCTTCACCTCTTATTTTATTTTTTTCATAATCTACTTTTACCCCTAAAACTTTTAAACTATTTAAAACATCTTTTCTTACCAAATCTGAATTTTCACCGATTCCAGCTGAAAAGCAAATCGCATCTACTCCTTCAAGTTCAACAAAATATTTAGCAATATAATTTACAACTCGTTTAATATACATTTGATAAGCTAATATACAACGAGAATCATTATTTAAAACTCCAGCTTCGACATCACGACAATCACTACTTATTCCACAAATGCCCAAAAAGCCACTTTTTTTATTTAAATCATCTATTATTTCAGTTAGAGTTTTTCCGGTTTGTTCCATAAGATAAGGTATAATCATTGCTTCGACATCTCCTGAACGAGTTCCCATAATAAGACCAGCATTAGGAGTAAAGCCCATTGATGTATCTATACATTTTCCATTTTTTATAGCACTAATGCTTCCCCCATTACCAAGATGACAAGTAATTATTTTAGCATCCTTTTTATTTAAAAGCTCCATTACCCTATTCGCTAAAAAACGATGACTAGTACCATGAAAACCATATTTTCTTATTTTATAATCAGTATACCATTCATAAGGAATACCATATAAATAATCTTTTGCTTCCATAGTTTGATGAAAAGCAGTATCAAATACTCCCACTATTACTGCTTTTGGAATTAACTTTTTAAACGCTTTTATTCCTAAAACATTCGCTGGATTATGTAAAGGGGCTAATGAAGAAAATGATTCAATATCTTTTAATACTTTATCATCAATAATAACTGAATCAGTATATTTATCTCCCCCATGAACAACTCTATGCCCTAAAGCTTTTATTTCATCTAAAGAATCAACAATTTTATTATTTAATAATTCTTCAATTAAATATTTAACGGCTTCTTCATGATTACTTAACTTTACTTCCTTTTTTATTTTTTTATCTTTTATTTTTATACTATAGCCACTATTATCAATTCCAATTCTCTCAAATATACCCGATATTAAAACTTCTTCTTTTGGCATAACATATAATTGAAATTTTAATGATGAGCTTCCAGCATTAATTGCTAATACTTTCATTTATATACCTTCTTTCTTTTTTGGTTTCATATGGGGAAATAAAATAACTTCTCTAATTGATTCACAATTAGTAATAAGCATTACTAACCGATCGATTCCCATACCCATTCCCCCAGCTGGAGGCATTCCATATTCTAACGCTTCAACAAAATCAAGATCCATGTCATTAGCTTCAATATTTCCTAATTCTCGTTCTTTTAATTGATTTTTAAAACGCTCATATTGATCAATCGGATCATTTATTTCCGTAAATGCATTCGCATATTCATCTCCACAAATAAACAATTCAAATCTTTCCGTAAATCGTGGATCTTTTGGATCCTTTTTAGCTAATGGACTTATTTCAACAGGATGACCATAAACAAAGGTTGGCTGAATAATAGTTTCTTCAACATATTTTTCAAAAAAGGCATTAACAATATGACCATATGAAAAATGAGGTTCAACTTCAATTTCATGATCTTTTGCTAATTCCATTGCTTCTTCAATTGACATCTTATCAAAAAAGTTAATTCCAGTGATTTCTTTAATTTTCTCGACCATATGTATTTTTTTAAAACTAGAACCTAAATCAAGTTGATGCCCTTTCCATAATAACTTATAAGTCCCAATCGTCTCCATTATAACATGTTTAATTAAGCCCTCAGTAATTTCTATCATTCCATCCATATCACTATAGGCTTTATACAACTCAAGGGTTGTAAATTCCGGATTATGATTTCTATCCATTCCTTCATTTCTAAAAATACGTCCGACTTCATAAACAGCATCCATTCCCCCGACCAATAACCTCTTTAACGGTAACTCAGTAGCAATTCTTAAATACATTTCTAAATCTAATGTATTATGATATGTAATAAAAGGACGAGCAGCCGCCCCACCAATAATTGTTCCTAAAACAGGTGTTTCTACTTCAATATATCCTAAATCATCTAAATATTTTTGCAATGATCGAATTATTTTTGGACGCATAAAAGCAACTCTTCTCGCTTCTTCATTCATAATTAAATCCACGTAGCGCCGTCTAAAACGCTCCTCAATATCATTCAAACCATGATATTTTTCAGGCAATGGTTTTAAAGCCTTAACTAAATGAATATATTTAGAAGCCTTAATACTTAACTCCCCCATATTGGTTCTAAAGACTGTTCCTTCAATGCCAACAATATCACCTAAATCAGCTTTTTCAAATAACATATATTCTTCTTCTGAAACTGCGTCTTTTCTTACATAAATTTGAATTTGACCATCTTTATCTTGAAGATGCATAAAACCAACTTTTCCCTTACCTCTTTTAGTCATAATTCGTCCAGCAACAATAACTAAAATATCTTGTTCATTTAATTCTTCTTTTGATACCTGTCCATATTTCTCTTTAAGTTCTTTACTATTAGTTGTTACTTTAAAACTATAGCCAAAAGGATCAATTCCCTTTTCTTTTAATTCTTCTACTTTCTGTCGTCGAACTAATTCTTGTTCACTAAATTGTCTCATTTTTTATTCCCCACTAATTTCTATTATCCTTGTTTTACTTAAAATATCTTGCAATCCTCGTTGATCTCTTCTATATAATAACATAAAAAGACTTATAATTGCTAGACCTAATTGGATAAAACTTAGAATTGAAACTAATATAAAATAAATAAAACTTGGAAACAAATAAAGAAAAGTCAAACTAATAGCTAAATAAAGTAATCCATTTATTATAAAATTTCTAAGCATTAACTTTTTAATGGTTAAATCCGTTCCAGTTTCTGGTTCTATTTTTGTTTTTAATGTTTTCATTCCCATTGTTTGTCCATTATTATAATATGGTATAAATACAAAATAAATTAGAATCATAATAATAGTAACAATATCTACCATAACCTTTTCTAAATCAATTTGTTTAGTAATTTCTGCATATTCAATTAAACTCTCCTTAAATTTAAAAGTAGAATTTAAAACATTATTATTAATTTCATTTAATTGTTGCTCTAAAACAATAATTTTATTATTATTAACTAGTAATTTTGAACTCAAAGTTATTATTATTCCTACTATAATTATATCAATAAGATAAGCAATAAATCTTTTTTTTCTCTTAGTCATAATCCACCTCTTTAAATTCTTCTAATAAATTATATATTCCATCAATCGTAGAAATAGTCCCTAACTTTCTTTTTATTTGATTACTTCCAGGAACACCTTTCAAATACCATGAAATATGACTTCTCATTTCTAAAACCACTACCTTTTCTGGTTTTTGATTCAATAAATAACTTATATGCTTTTTAATCATTTCTATTTTTTCAATTTTAGAAATCCTTTTCGGACCAATTCCCTTTTCTAAATACTCAAGACATTCTTTAAATATCCATGGATTACCAAGAACCCCTCTCCCAATCATGACGGCATCACATTTAGTTTCAACTAGCATTTTCTTGGCATCATAACATGATTTAATATCACCATTCCCAATAACGGGAATTTTAACATTTTCTTTTACTTGTTTAATAATTTCTAAATCAACCTTACCACTATAGCCCTGGCTTCTAGTTCGTCCATGAACAATAATTGCTTTCGCTCCTGCCTTTTCACACACTTTTGCAACTTCAACAGCATTAATATTTTTGCTATCCCAACCACTACGTATTTTTACTGTAATTGGAATCGGAACACTCTTAACTACTTCTGAAACAATTAGAAAAATTTTATTTAAATCTTTTAAAAGAGCACTTCCAGCTTGAGAACGAATTGCCACTTTTGGAACAGGACAACCCATATTTATATCAATAATATCTGGTTTCATTTTTTGATATACTTTTTGGGCTGCTTTAACAAAAGAATTAACATCACTACCAAATATTTGTTGGGCAATTGGTCGTTCACTATCAGTCATATATAACATAGAAAGTGTTTTTTCATTTTCATAAGTTATTGCTTTATCACTAACCATTTCAGCATAAACTAACGCACAGCCCATTTCTTTAACTATTCTTCGATATGCACTGCAAGAAATACCTGCTAATGGGGCTAAAACAAGTTGATTTTCAATCTTAACATTACCAATTTTCCACATGAAATTATTCCCTTTTTTCCTTTACTATTAAACTATCACAAGTCATTTCTAAGGGTTTTTCTATTTTCAAAAGTTCGAGCATAGTTGGGGCTAAATCACCAAGGCAACCTTCTTTTAATTTATAATTTTTATTTGTTATTATTAACGGAACTTTATTAGTTGTATGCGAGGTAACTGGATTATTATTCTCATCAATCATATACTCACAATTTCCATGGTCAGCAGTAATAATTAAAGTCCCCCCTTTTTCTTTAACTTTTTCATATAGACGCCCTAAACACTGATCAACTGCTTCTACTGCTAAAACGGCTGCTTCTAAGTTACCAGTATGCCCGACCATATCTCCATTAGCATAATTTAAAATTACCACATCATAATTCTCATTTAATTCTTTTAATAACACTTCCGTTATTTCATTAGCACTCATTTCTGGTTTTAAATCATAAGTAGCTACTTTAGGTGAGGGAATTAAAATTCGGTTACATTTTAAAAGTTCTTTTTCTTCTCCCCCATCAAAAAAATAAGTTACATGAGCATATTTCTCTGTTTCAGCAATCCTTAATTGCTTTAATCCTTTTTTACTTATATATTCCCCTAGGGTATTTTCTAATTTTTCTGGTTCAAAAGCACTCTTAGAAATTATTTCATCACTAGTTGGCATCATAGTTACTAATTTTAAGTTTTTAAGATAAGTTCTTTCAAATTCATTAAAATTAGGATTGGTTAACGCTTTAAAAAATTGTCTTAACCGATCAGGTCTAAAATTAAAGGCAATTAAACCATCATTTTCTTTAACTAAACCCTTCTTATTTAAAATCGCTGGTATTACAAATTCATCAGTTATATCCCTTTCTAAATTACTTTCTATTAAAGATTCTATCGTTTGATAGTTTTCTCCAATTCCTTTAGTAATAGCATCATAAGCAAGTTGAACTCGTTCCCAACGATTATCCCGATCCATAGAATAATATCTACCTGATACTGTTGCAATAGTTCCAATTTTAGCTTCTTTTAATTTTTGTTCCACTTGTTTTAAAAAGGTTAATCCAATATTAGGCAAAGTATCCCGACCATCTAAAAATAAATGCAAATATAAATTAGTTATCTTATTTTCTTTTGCCATCTCAATTAATGCCATTAAATGATCGATATGAGAATGAACTCCACCATCACTTACTAGCCCTAGAAAATGTAAACTAGAATTATTTTTTTTCGTATGATTAATAACTTCTAATAAGTTTTCATTTTTAAAAAAAGAACCATTTTTAATCTGTTCACCAATAAATGGAAGTGGTTGATAAACAATTCGACCAGCTCCTATATTCATATGCCCAACTTCACTATTCCCCATTTGTCCTTTAGGGAGTCCAACTAATTCTCCACTTGCTTCAATAAGGGTGTGAGGATATTTATTCCATAGATAATCAAAGTTGGGCTTTAAAGCTTGAGAAAAAGCATTACCATATTGATTTTCCCTAATTCCCATTCCATCTAAAATACATAATACAATTGGTCTCAATCTAATCATCTCCAATTATATTTTATCATAATAAGATTTATTTAAAAACCTTTTACCTTGAGTTTTTATTTTTAATAAAGTAACAAATAAAAAAAACATCATTTTTCTTATTTCAAGAATATAACTGATGCTTTTATTATTTAAACCCCTTTTTATGTAATTCCATTATTTTAGGATGATCAGCAGATAACAAATTTATCCCATTTTCTATTATTTCAAAATTAAATTTTTTATCTTCAATTATCTCTCCATCAACATTGCAAATTATCGGAATTGATGATTCAACAGTAATACCATTCGTTCGCCAATATTCAACAAATTTTGATTTTTCATGTTTACCTTTTAAAAGCATTATTAATAATTTTAAAGTTTGTAACCGATTTACTTTCGAACCCTTATAAATTTCAAATAACCCATCATCAATAATAGCTGATGGGGCTATTTTAATTCCTCCTCCATAATATGAACCATTACAAATTGATAACAACATTATTCTTTCTTTTGAAATTTGATTATCAATTTTTATTTCAATACTATCTAAATTAATTAATTCACTAATAATACTAAGATAATAAACTAAAAAGTTAGGAAGATATTTACTTTTTATATTATTAGCTCGCTTAGCAATTTTAGCATCTAACCCTAGAGAGGCGATATTAATAAAGTAGCGTTCATTTACTTTACCAACATCTATTTTATTACACAAATAGGAATTAGTTTTTATCATTTTATAAAAATCATTCCCACTTCCACCAGGAATTACCCCTAGAATAGCATTGCTATCTATTATTCCATTTAAAACTTCGTTTAAAGTCCCATCTCCACCAACACTATAAATAATAATTTCATCATTGTTTAAACTTTTTTCTCTAGCAATTGCTGTTGCGTTCCCAGGACCAGTTGTATAGATAATTTCATGTTGTATTTTTTCAGTCTGACAAACAATTTCTAAAACTTTGCTTATTTTTAAAGCTTTACCATTACCGGCAATAGGATTAACAATAAAAACCCTTTTCATTTAATCACTTATATCTAATTAAAGCCTAAATGACTTAGATTAGTTCCCTTTCTTTTTTAATACATTAAATAAGGCAAAATCTAAACCTACTACTTTTGATGTTTTTTAGAACCCATTTTATTTTCATAAAAGTTTATTAATAGCCAAACGTTTAAAACTAAAATTATTAAGATGGATGTTTCAATTTATTAAAATTCATCAGCGTA
>CAZGXD010000048.1:0-7580 GCA_964529625.1 uncultured Muribaculaceae bacterium | reverse complement strand
TGAAAGGGTAATTTATCCACAATTGTTGTGGATATTGTTTGACAAAGAAATAAAAAAAATATATAATTATAAACAGCAAATATTAATTAAATTTTATGAGGAGGGGTTAGATATGAAAAGAACTTTTCAACCAAACAAAAGAAAAAAAAGTAAAAAACATGGATTTTTTAAAAGGGTAAAAACTAATATAATAAAAAGAAGACGCAAAAAAGGGCGCCGAAGATTAACTCATTAAAACACTACTCTTAGATAGTGCTTTTTTCTTTTATAGAGGTGCAAAATGAATAAAAAAAACATCTTAAAATATAATAGGGACTTTAATAGAATAATAAATAAATATAAACCTTATCGTTATAAATATTTAAGTTTTTATCTTGAAAAAACAAATGAAAATAATTATTATTTTGGTTTTTCGATTGGTAAAAAAATAGGAATTGCGGTTAAAAGAAATAAAATAAAAAGGCAATTAAAAAACATTATTTCTAAAAATAACTACCAAAACGGTTTTAATTGTATTATAATGGTTAATAGTGAAATTAATAAAAAAACATTTCAAGAAATAGAAAAAGATGTTAATAATGTTTTAGAAAAATTAAATATATTAAAAAATATCTAAGTGTATTATATAAGGAGGAATAACAAAATGAAAAAAAAGCATTTAAAAATTATAATAATGATTCTTTTTTTATTTTTAGTATCAGGTTGTACTAAAAGTTTTAAGGATAATGGTAAATTATATACTGAAAATATTTTATGTAAACCTAATAAAAAGGAAACAATCGAAATATATGAAAGAAATGATATAGATATTAGTCATTTAAAACCATGTTCTGAGTATGGAATAAAAGATGGTGGATATGAAGGATTAATAAATACTTTTTTTGTTAAACCTTTGGCAATAGTTTTATTAAAGGTCGGTCAAATATTAAATAGTTATGGTTTTGCAATAATCACAGTAACCATATTATTAAGGATGCTAGTTGTTCCTATAACTACAAAAAGTATGGCTCAGTCAGAAAATATGAAAAAAGCCCAGCCGGAGATTGATAAATTAAATAAAAAATATGAGAATAAAACAGATCGTGAGTCATTGATGATGAAGAGTCAAGAACAATTATTGATTTATAAGAAATATGATATTAAACCATTATCAGGATGTATATTTCTTTTTATTCAAATTCCTTTGTTTTTTGCTTTTTTTGAAGCAATAAACAGATTACCTGTTCTTTTTGAAGAAAACTTTTTAAATTTATTTGAATTAAGAAGAACTCCAATGGAAGCAATAAAATTAAATCAATTTTATTATTTAATTATTGTCGGACTAATAATAATTACCACTTATTTTTCATTTAAAATAAATAAAACAATGAGTACTTCTACAGAACAAGAAGAACAAATGAAAATGGTGAGCAATATAATGATAATAATGATTTCAATCTTTTCATTTAACTTATCAGTAGGAATTGGACTTTATTGGATATTTAATAGTGGTTTTACAATTTTTCAAAATATGGTTATGAAAGGAAGTAAAAAAAGTGTTAGAAATTAATAGTTTTGAAGGAAAAACAAAAGAAGAAACAATTGAAAAAGCTATTTCTAGTTTAAAACTAGCAGAAACAGAAATGTTTATGTTTTTTAATGAAAGAGAAACTAAACTATTTAAAAATAAAAAAATGGAATTACTAGTTTTAAAAAATGAAGATTTAATAGCTTATTTAAAAAATCATTTTAATGAATTATCAAAATTAATGGAGATAGATATAAAAAGTGAAATAAAGATAAGGGAAAAGATAGTTAATATTAATTTAATAACATCTCAAAATGCATTAATTATTGGTAAAAATGGACAAACATTAAATGCGCTACAACATTTATTAAAACAAACTTTAAAAAATAAAACAAATTTTAACATTAAGATTAATATAGATGTTTCAGATTATAAGGGTAAAAAAAGGAAATATTTAGAATATGAAATAAAAAATCTTTGTAATGAAGTTATAAAAACAAAAATGGATATTCAATTAGAACCAATGAATTCCTATGATAGAAGAATTGTTCATAATATTATAAATAATTATCAAGAATTAGAAAGTATAAGTAGTAGTGAGGAACCAAATAGATTTATAACTATAAAACATAAATAAAAAGGAATAAAAAAAATTATTCCTTTTTTCTTGTAAAATAAAGATAATATTATATAATAAGATAAATCAATATTTTATAAAAGAAAGGAATAGATTAAAATGAGTGATACTATTGTAGGAATATCTACTGCTCTTGGAATAGGAGCAATTTCTATTATAAGAGTAAGTGGGGAAGATGCTATAAAAATTGTTAATAAGTTATTTTCGGGTAAAAATTTAGAGCAAGTTAAATCACATACTATTAATTATGGATATATAAAAGAAAATAAAAAAATAATAGATGAAGTTTTAGTGTCAGTTATGTTAGCTCCTAAAACCTTTACTAGGGAAAATATTGTTGAAATTAATTGTCATGGTGGGATAATAGCAACTAACAAAATATTAGAATTATTACTAAATAAAGGTTGCCGTTTAGCAACCCCAGGGGAATTTAGTAAACGAGCTTTTTTAAATGGTAGAATAGATCTTATTGAAGCTGAGGGAATTATTGATTTAATTAATTCTAAAACAGAACTAGCTCATGAAATGTCTATTAATCAGTTAAAAGGAGGGGTTTCTAATTTAATAAAAAATATTCGTCAAAAAATATTAAAGATTATTGTAAATATAGAAGTAAATATTGATTATCCAGAATATGAAGATATTTTAGAAGTAACAATTAACGAATTAAAAAAAGAAGTAAGTGAAATAAAAACTGAAATAACAAGAATATTAAAAGAAAGTAAAAATGGTAAGATAATAAAAGCAGGAATAAAGGTTGCTATTGTTGGAAAACCAAATGTTGGAAAGAGTAGTCTTTTAAATAAATTAATAGAAGAAGAAAAAGCAATCGTTACTGATATTCCAGGGACAACAAGGGATATTGTAGAAGGTACACTAAATATTGATGGCTTACTTTTAAATATTATAGATACAGCAGGAATAAGAAAAACTAAAGATTTTATTGAGAACATTGGAGTAAAGAGAAGTTTAGATCAAATAAAACAAGCTGATTTAATTTTATATGTTTTAGACTATAGTAATAAAATAAGTAAAGAAGAATTAAAAACATTAGATCAAATAAAAGATAAAAATTATATAATAATTATTAATAAAATTGATTTAGAAAAAGAAATTAATGATGAATTATTAGAAAAAGAAAATATAATTTATATAAGTACTTATTTAACTAAAGGTTTTAAAGAATTGAAAGAGAAAATCAAGGAAAAGTTTAATTTAGAACAAATATTAACTAAGGATCTTACTTATTTAACAAGTGCTCGAAGTATTTCAATTTTAAAAGAGATTTTATTAAATATAGAATCAATAGAAATAGGAATTAAAAATAATGAATATATTGATATGATAGAAATTGATTTAAGAAAAATATGGACTCAATTAGGCGAAATAATTGGGGAAACATACGAAGAAGAATTATTAGAACAAATATTTGAGCAATTTTGTTTAGGAAAATAAAAAAGTTGGTGGAAAAATGGAATATGAAATAATAGTAGTTGGTGGAGGTCATGCTGGTTGTGAAGCCGCTTTAGTATCATCTAAAAAAGGACATAAAACTTTATTGATTACAAGTAATATTAGTAATATTGCTGATATGGCTTGTAATCCTTCCCTTGGTGGTAGTGCCAAAGGGGTTGTAATTAGAGAAATTGATGCATTAGGTGGAGTAATGGCAAAAATTGCTGATAAATCTAAAATTCAAATAAAAAAACTAAATAGTAAGAAAGGACCGGCCGTCCAAGCTTTAAGGGCTCAAATAGATAAAGTGGTTTATAGTCGAGAAATGATAAAAACTCTAAAAGAGCAAGAAAATTTAGAAGTTTTAGAGGCAATGGTTGAAAACTTATTAGTAGAAAATAAACAAGTAGTAGGGGTAATTTTAAAAAATCAACAAATTATAAAAAGTAAAATAGTAATATTAACTACTGGAACTTATTTAAAAGCAGATATTTTAATTGGTTCTAATCGAATTAGAAAAGGACCACATAATGAAGAACCCAGTTTATATTTAAGTGACAATTTGAAGAAACTAGGTTTTAAAATTATTAGATTAAAAACAGGAACCCCCCCTCGAATTGATAAAAAAACTATTAATTTTAGTAAAATAAAAGAAGAAAAAGGAGATAATCAACCTTTAAGTTTTAATCATGATATTTATTATCAATATGATTATGAAAATCAAGAAGTTTGTTATTTAACTTATACTAATGAAAGAGTTCATAAAATAATTAAAGATAATTTAAATAAATCTAGTATGTATGGAGGACTTAATAACATTGATAGTATCGGTCCACGTTATTGTCCATCTATCGAAGATAAAATTGTTCGATTTAAGGATAAAGATCGCCATCAAATATTTTTAGAACCAGAAAGTAAAGATTATGATGATGTTTATATTCAAGGATTATCTACTAGTTTGCCCTCTGATATTCAAGAAAAAATAGTTCATAATATAGAAGGATTAGAAAATGCAAAGATTTTAAAATATGCTTATGCTATTGAGTATGATGCAATATCTCCTATTGATATAAAACAAACGTTAGAAACTAAAATTATAAAGAATTTATATACGGCTGGTCAAATAAATGGAACTAGTGGTTATGAAGAAGCAGCCGGGCAAGGATTAATTGCAGGAATTAATGCATCTTTAAAACTAGAAGGAAAAGAACCTTTAATTTTAAAGAGAAATGAAGCTTATATAGGAGTTTTAATTGATGATTTGGTAACTAAAGGGGTAATTGATCCTTATCGTCTTTTAACTTCACGAGCTGAATATCGTTTGCTTTTAAGAAATGATAATGCTGATATTAGATTAAGACAGAAAGGTTATGAGATCGGGCTAATTAGTGAAAAAATTTATAAAAAATTTCAATTTAAATTAAAACAAATATCTGAATTAGAACATAAATTAAAAACAACTAAAATAAATCCAACAAAAGAAGTAAATAAATATTTAACTAGTCTTAATTCAGCAATTATAAAAGATGGGATAACATTTTATGATTTATTAAAAAGACCAGAAATAAATATTTCTAAATTGACTAAGTTTGAAACTTTTTCTTTTGATTTTGAAATAATAGAACAAGTTGAAATAAATATAAAATATGAAGGATATATTAAAAAAGCATATAAAGAAGCTGAAAAAACGAATAAATTAGAAATTAAAAAAATACCACCAAATATTAATTATGATAAAATTCATAATTTAGCGAGTGAAGCGGTTCAAAAATTAAAAGAAATAAAACCAACTTCAATTGGGCAAGCCTTAAGAATTAGTGGAGTAAATCCAACTGATATTTCAATTCTTATGATATATTTAAAGAAAGTAGGAAAATATGAATGAACAAGAATTTATAAAAGAAATGAATAAGCTGGGATTTAATCTTACTCCTTGTCAGTTAAAACAATTTCAACAATATTATGAGTTATTAGTAGAATGGAATACTAAAATTAATCTAACAAGAATAGTTGAAAAAGAAAATGTGTATTTGAAACACTTTTATGATTCAGCTACCATTATTAAAGTAATTGATCTAAATAAGGAAGAATCATTTTGTGATGTAGGGACAGGAGCGGGTTTTCCTGGAATAGTTATTAAAATTTTGTTTCCTCATTTAAAAATAACGTTAATAGATTCTTTATTGAAGAGAATAAAGTTTTTAGATGAAATAATAAAACAATTACAATTAGAAAAAATAACAACTCTTCATAGCCGAGTTGAAGACTATAGCAAAAACAATAGGGAAAAGTTTGATCTTGTAACAGCTCGAGCTGTCGCTCCCTTTAATATTTTATTAGAATATTGTCTTCCTTTAGTAAAAATAAATAAATATTTTATTGCTATGAAAGGAAACATTTCTAATCAGCAAGAAAATTTAGATATAAATTTAAATAAAATAGGTTGTGAAATTAAAAAAATAGAGGGTTTTAAATTACCATTTGAAGAAAGTAATAGAAATTTAATATTAATAAAAAAGATAAAGGCAACTGATAAGAAATATCCAAGAAAACTTAAAAAAGTAAAAAGCAAATTAAATACTAAAACAAAATAGAAATTTATTTTGTTTTATTTTTAAAAAACATTGTTTGATTTTTGATAATATGATATTATATAGTTATAAAAGAATAAAAGGAGGTAAGTGGTGTGCAAGAAGATAAAGTTATGGAATTAAGATTAGATGATGTTTTACCAAATAGATTTCAACCAAGAATAAAATTTGATGAGCAAAAAACTAATCAACTTTCAGAATCAATCAAAAGACATGGTGTAATTCAGCCTATTTTAGTTAGGGAAATAGGTGATAAATATGAAATAATAGCAGGTGAAAGAAGATATAAAGCTAGTGTTTTAGCTGGAAAAGAAACAATTCCAGCGATTGTAAAAAATTTAAATGATCAAGATAGTGCGGAAGTTGCTTTAGTTGAAAACATTCAAAGGGAAGATTTAAGTCCAATAGAGGAAGCCGTATCATATAAAAAAATATTAGATATGGGATATTTAAATCAAGAGAGTTTAGCTAATAAATTAGGGAAAACACAATCAGCTATTTCAAATAAACTTCGCTTACTAACTCTTACTGAAGAAATTCAAGAAGCTTTATTAAATAATAAAATATCAGAAAGACACGCTAGGTCATTATTGAGAATAGAAAACAAGCAAACTCAACAAGAAATATTTAAAAAAGTTATCGAAAAAAGATTAACGGTTCGCAAAACAGATGAAGAGATAAATAATTTGTTTAATATGGGAATAGTAACAGAAAATAAAACAGAGGAAAAAAATGTTATGAATGATGAAAAACCAGTGAATTTAAATATTCCATCGGCACCAATTATTGAAGAAATAGAAATTTTTGATGATATAGAGGAAGAAAATGATGAAATAGTACCTTCACCACTTGATGAAAAAAGTGTTGCTGAGCCAGAAGAAAATGATATTAATTTTAAACCAGGTTTTTTAGATATTGATAAAATAGAACAAACTGCTGAAGATATTAATGTTGTGAAAGAGCCTACTGATATGGATAATTTATTAAAAGCAGATGAAAAATATGATGAAGAAGCGGCAAAGTTAGAAGAAAGTGATGATGGTCCTAAAGTAATAGAGGGGAAATTTTTTAGTTTTGTTGAAGAAGCACCTCAAATTGAATCTGAGGAAGAACTAGACCTTGGAAGTTCTAGTTTGGGGTTTGATACGCAAACTGTTGGGGCAGAAACAATTGTTCCTAAGGAACCAGAACCTTTAAAACCCGTCGCTCAACCAGAATTGGAATCTTTCAATGCCGAAAAATATATAGAGCCTAATTATAATGTTGAAGGGCAATTAAATCAAGAAAGTTTAAAAGCCAATATAGCAGAACCGATGATTAGCGAACCTTCAGAATCTAAAGATTTTAATGAAGTTATTAATGAAATTAGAGAAGTTTCTAAAAAAATAGA
>CAZGXD010000047.1:0-7662 GCA_964529625.1 uncultured Muribaculaceae bacterium | reverse complement strand
TTTGCTCAAATGAAATATTAGCTTTAATCTCAAAAGTATAATCTTCAGTTGCCGCTAACTTTCCAATTAATGAATCATCTTCATCATTCATTAATTCTCCTTCTCCATCATACCATTCAAAATAGACTCTAATGGTAAATGGTTCAAATTTGAAGGATTCAATTTCTTTATCGAAGGTTAAATCATTGGTTATTGTTCCTTCGGCTAAATTAATAACATCAATGGGATCACCTTCGATATAAGAGTCAGGAATAATTGAATATTTGGTGATTATTAAATCAGGAATATTTTCATCTTCAATTGTTATATCTATGGTATATTTAAATGATAATTCAACATTACTAGGATCAATATCAATATCAAAATATCCTGTTGATGACGGTGCTAAAACGTTAGAAGCAACATAGTCATTTTCATCAATTACAGGTTCAAAATCGATTGAAGAATCTAAACCATTAGTAATATCATTTTCATTTACTAAGATTTGCCATTTGGCAAATAAAGCTTCAACATTACCAGTCGCATCGACTATATATCTTGAATAGGTACTACTCATTAAACAAAGACAAATTGATAATGAACCAAAGGCAATTAGAATTTTAATCTTTTTAAACATACCCATAGACTCCTTTCCCTTGATACTATTATAAAAGTTTTAAAAGGGGTTGGCAATAAATTTTACAATTTTCCATCATACATGGTGTCAAGTTTACAATTAAAAAGGAAGATGTTGACATAGATTAGATATTATAATATTGTATACAGATAAAACTTTCCTTTTTTATGTAAACAAGAAGATAATTACATCTTGTTTATGTAAAGGGGATAAAAAAATATCAATTGACATTATTAGTCGTTATGTGTTATATTACTAGCAATGAAGATAAATAAAAGAACAAATTAAATGCTAAATAAGATTATGAAAATATAGTTTTTAGGGGAGGATATAATGAAATTATTTGCCGAATTAAAATGGCGTGGGCTAATTGATAATATTACTAGTCCTGATTTAGAAGAAAAAATTAATCAAGGTGGTCTTACTTTTTATATTGGAATAGATCCAACTTGTGATAGTCTTCATATCGGACACTACTCATCACTTTTAGTTGCTAAAAGATTAAAAGATAGTGGTCATAATCCAATAATTTTAGTTGGTGGGGCGACCGGGTTAATCGGTGATCCTAAACCTAATTCTGAAAGACCGATGATTTCAAAAAAGGAATTAGATTATAATTATAAAATGTTATCAAAACAAATAAAAAAAATTTTTAATTTTGAACTAGTTAATAATTATGATTGGTCAAAAGAAATTAATTTTATTGATTATTTAAGAGATTATGGAAAATTCTTTAGCGTTAACTACATGTTAAATAAAGAAACAGTAAAAAAAAGACTTGAAATTGGAATTACTTATACTGAGTTTTCTTATATGATTATGCAGGCCCTTGATTTTTTATATTTATATGAAAATAAAAATTGTACTCTTCAAATTGGGGGTCAAGATCAATGGGGAAATATTACTTCTGGAATTGAATTAATTAGAAAAAAAGTAGATGGTATGGCTTATGGTTTAACAATGCCTCTTATTACAAAAGCTGATGGGGAGAAGTTTGGTAAAACTGAAAAAGGAGCAATTTGGTTAGATAAAGATAAAACTTCAGTTTATGAATTATATCAGTTTTTAATTAATAGTGAAGATGATAAAGTAATTGAATATTTAAAAAAATTAACTTTTTTGATTTATGATGAAATAATGGATTTAGAACAGCAATTAAAAAAAGAAGCCCATCTTAGAAATGCTCAGAAAGAGTTGGCTAAGGAAATTATTACTTTTCTATATGGAGAAGATGAATATAAGAAAGCAGTTAAGATTAGTGAATCCTTATTTAATGGAAAATTAAAGGAGTTAAAGGTAAATGAGATTTTACTTGGATTAAAAGATGTCCCTAATTTTAAAATTGAGGAGATATTAAATTTAGTTGATTTTTTAGTAACATATAAAATTTGTTCAAGTAAACGGGAAGCAAGAGAACTTATAAATATGGGAGCAATTACAATTAATGATGATAAAATTATTGATGAAAGCGTAATTATAAATAAATCCCTAGGGCTTGATAAACAATTAATAGTTGTTAGACGGGGGAAGAAAAATTATTTTATTGGATATTTTGGAGATGACTTAAATGAGTAAAGTAAGATATTTATTATTTGCTCTTACTAATCTTGATATAAAAAAAATGTTTAAGACCCTTAAAAAAATTAGTGTTAAGGCAAATAAAAATGTAGTCGTTATTTTTTTTGATTTAGTTTGGTGTGGATTTAGATATCAAGCTGGCTATCATGATTATTTACAAGCAGAATTTTATAGTTTAAATTCAAAAGAAAGAAAAACTTATATTACTAGAGGAATAAATAATCAATTAATTAAAAAGTTTAATGATAAAAGTGAATGGCATAAATTTCAAAACAAAGCGTTATTTCAAACTATATTTAAAGAATATACTAAAAGGGAGTATTTAATTTTAGAGAATAATGCTAATGAATTTGAATGCTTTTTAAAAAAACATGGAGTTGTAATTATAAAACCAATTTCAGGTGATGGGGGTCGGGGAATTCAAAAAATAGAATATAATAATAAACTTAATATTGAAGAGTTATATGATGAATTAGTTAATAATAAACAATTATTAATTGAGGAATGCATTATTCAACATGATAAAATTAATGAACTATATAGTGGTTCCGTTAATACAATAAGATTGTTTACTTTTGTTAAAAATGGAGAATCTTATTTTTTAAGGGCAATTTTTAAAATAGGAAATGGAGAAGTAGTCGATAATTATGCTAATAAAGGAATGTTTACAGTCTTAAGTGATGAGGGAAAGGTTTTATATCAAGCAATTGATAAGGATGGTAATGTTTATGAGTATCATCCAATAACTAATCAAAAAATCGTTGATTTTCAAGTTCCTTTTTTTAAAGAAACCGTTGCGTTAGTTTTAGAAGCGGCTAAAGTTGTTCCTAAAGTAGCCTATATTGGTTGGGATGTTGCGATTACTAATGATGGACCTATAATAGTAGAAGGCAATTGTTATCCTGGTATTTTTCAAATGAAACCTAGTGTTAAAAAAAATAAAATTGGTGATTTACCAAAGTTTAATGAAATAATGGAAATATTTTAAAAAATTTCATAAAAAAAATTCCATAACGGAATTTTTTATTTGTTGTAAAATTCAACAATCAAAGCTTCATTTATTTCTTGATTTAATTCGCTTCTTTCAGGATATCTTAAATAAGTTCCCATTTTTTTATTCTCATCAAATTCAATAAAAGCAATTCGTTGATTTAATGATTCTAATGAAGAAATAATAGCAGGATGATTTAAAGATTTTTCTTTTACTTGAATAGTATCACCAGGTTTAACTTGATATGATGGAATATCTACTTTTTTATTATTAACTAAGATATGACCATGATTAACAAGTTGGCGAGCTGCTTTTCTAGTTTTAGCAAAACCAATTCGATAAACAATATTATCTAAACGGCTTTCTAATAAAGTTAAAAAATCTTCACCAAGAACTCCTTTTAATTTTTTGGCCTTTTCAAAAGTTTTTCTAAATTGCTTTTCATTTAGTCCATACATAAATTTAACTTTTTGCTTTTCATGTAGTTGTTGTCCATAATTAGATAATTTCTTGCCTCTTTTTAAACCATGTTCTCCTGGTGGAAAAGGTTTTCTTACCAATTCTTTTCCAGTTTCTAAAACTGAAAAGCCCCACCGTCTTGATTTTTTATAAATTGGGCCAGTATATCTTGACATTTTTCCCCTCCTTTGTTATTGCTTAAACATCGGGCCAATTGTAAAAACATAGGGTGTTTATTTTAATATTTTCACTTTGCAGCCAAAAGTTACCTCATAATCCATTAAGTAATAAACACATTACATTCCCCAAGTGGCGCTGCGTTGATGTGCTAGCAGTTATAATTATATTATGCTTTATATTAGATGTCAATCAAAAAACATTTTTTTTTAAAATAAAATAGGGTGCAAAAAAGGTCGAAATATGATAAAATTAGAGTAGGTGATAATCATGGAGGAGTTAACATTAGTAATTGTGACCTTATTTATTATTACTGTTACGTTAATAGTAATAGTTTTAAATGTGATTCAAAACCGAAGAAATAAAAAGCTTAGAAAAAAAATTGATAAATTAGAGTATGAAAAAAACATAATTGAAAGTGCTCCTATAAATTTAGAATTATCTAAAATAGAATCGTTTTTAAAAAATGAAAAATTAGAAACTATGTATAATGATTGGAAAAAAAGATTAGATGTAATTAAAAATAATCATATTCCTAAAATAACTGATATGATTATTGAGGCTGAATATTCTTTATCACAAATGGATTATAAAACTTTAACTCATAAAATGGCAAAATTAGAGATGGGAATTTATCGAGTTAAAACAACAACTGATATTTTATTAGATGAAATAAAAGAAATAACAACTAGTGAAGAAAAAAATCGTTCGATTGTAACTAATTTTAAAACTCAATATCGAAAACTATATCAAACCTTTTTGGATACTAAACTTGAATATGGAGAAATAGAAAAATCAATTTCGTTACAATTTGAAAATATTGCTCTTCGTTTTGAAAAATTTGAAGAAGTAATGGAAAATAATGAGTATACAGAAGTAACTAAAATTATTAAATCTATTAATGAAATGCTTAAGCATATGGAAATAGTTATTGAAGAAACACCAGCTATTGTGATGACTGCGACTAATCTTCTTCCTAAAAAAATAAAGGAAATAGAGAAAACTTATAATTTAATGATTGATGCTAAATATTCACTTAGTTATTTAAATGTTGAATATAATATTGAAGAGGCCAATAAAAAAATTGAAGATATTATTGGAAGATTAAAAGTTTTAAATTTAGAAGATAGTCTTTTTGAATTAAAAGTCTTACTTGATTATTTTGATTCCTTATTTGATGATTTTGAAAAAGAAAAGTTAAGTCGAGAAAATTATGAGGAAAAACAAGAATTATTTAAAAAGAAATTAGAAAAAACAAATCATTTAGTAAATAATATTTTTAAACAACTTGAAGATATTAAAAAGATATATAATTTATCGAATGATGATATTGAATTATTAAAGAAAATAAAAAATGAATTGAAAGTTTTAAATAAAGATTATGATGTTTTAACTTCTCATACAGCTAATAATGCTTTTCCTTTTTCTTCATTAGTAAAAGAAATAGAGAGTTTAACTTCAACCTTAGCTAATATAGAGGGTCGTTTAGAAAATTCATTAGATGCAATTGGAAGTATGAAAGAAGATGAAGCTAGAGCTCGTCAACAATTAGACGAAATTAAATTAATTTTAAAAGATTCTAAATATAAATTAAGAGAATATAATTTGCCAGTTGTTCCTAAAACTTATTATGTTGAATTAAATGAAGCTAGTGAAGCAATTAGAGAAATAGTTAATGAGCTTGAAAAGATACCTATTACGATTAGTGTTTTAAATACTAGAGTTGATACGGCTCGTGATTTGGTTTTAAAATTATATAATACTACTAAAGAAATGTTAAAAACAGCTATGTTTGCGGAAATGGCTATTGTGTATGGAAATAGATATCGTAGTAATACTAGGGAATTAGATCGTAATTTAATTTATTCAGAATTATTATTTTTTAAAGGAGAATATCATAAATCATTAGAGTTAACTATTAATGCTTTAAATAAAATTGAGCCAGGAATTTATGATAAATTAATTAATTTATATGGACAAAAATAAAGAAAAGTTAAGCGAACAATTAATATTGATTAAGTATGGAGAATTATCAACTAAAAAAGGGAATCGAAAGTTGTTTATTCAAATATTAGCCAAAAATATTAAAAGTATTTTAAAAGATTATGAAGTTAAGATTAAATTTGATTATGCAAGAATGTATCTTATTATTAATCCTAATGATATTGAAGAAGTTATTTTAAAATTAAAAAAAGTTTTTGGGATTCAAAGTATAGTTCCTTGTTTTAAAGTTAATACTAATAGTGAAGAGATTAAAGATAAAATATTAGAACTTTTAAAAACAGTAACTTTTGATAAATATAAAACTTTTAAAATAGTTACGAGAAGAGTCGATAAAGATTTTAAATTTAATAGTATGGAATTTAATAATATTATTGGAGGATTAGTCTTAAAAAATAGTCCTTTATTAGTTGATGTTCATAATCCTGATTTAAAAATAACAATTGAAATTCGTCCATTAGAAACTTATATTTATTTTAATGAAATAAAAGGATTAGGGGGATATCCAGTTGGTGTTCAAGGGAAAGGTCTATTAATGCTAAGTGGTGGAATAGATAGTCCAGTTGCAGGTTATTTAGCCCTTAAACGAGGAATAGACTTAGAATGTGTGTATTTTGAATCGTTACCTCATACTAGTATTATGGCTCGAAATAAAGTTATTAAACTGGTAAATATTATAAATGAATATTCAGGGAACATCAAGCTTCATATTGTTCCTTTTACTAAACTTCAAGAAGCAATATATAAGAATATAGATGATCGATATGCAATCACGATTATGAGAAGAATGATGTATCGAATAGCAATAAAATTATTAAAAAAATGCGATTGTAAAGTAGTTATTAATGGTGAAAGTGTTGGACAAGTAGCAAGTCAAACTCTAGATAGTATGATTGTTATTAATGATATTACAAATATTCCTATTATTCGTCCAGTTGTTTGTCTAGATAAACTAGAAATTATTGAACTTGCCCAAAAGGTGGGAACATATGAAACTAGTATTTTACCATATGAAGATTGTTGTACTATTTTTGTTCCTAAACATCCTGTTATTCATCCAAGATTATCTAAGTGTTTAGAGTATGAGCAAAGATTTGATTATGAAAGTTTAATTAACGAGTGCCTTGATAGAGTAGTGACCGTTAATTTATTAACTGAATCATTTGAAGAATTATTATAAGTGGGGCAAAAATTACCACTAAAAAAAGAGTATGTTTTTATTTTCTAGACACAAATTAATAGTGTATAGGAGGTGAAGCATATGAATACTGCTAATACACAGGGATCACGTTCTTCAAATAAGTTAGTAGTGCCAGGGGCAAGACAAGCAATTGATCAAATGAAGTTTGAAATAGCTAATGAATTTGGAGTTAATCTTGGTCCAGAAACAAGTTCAAGAATGAATGGTTCAGTTGGTGGAGAAATTACTAAAAGATTAGTTCAAAAAGGTGAACAAAGTATGGGAAGCACTGGTGGTCATTAGTTTAAAAAGAAGGGTAGTTAGGCTACCTTTTTTTAATTTTTTCCCATAACTTACCGATGAAGATAATACATTATTTAAAGATTTTGGTACACTCTAATAATAAAGGTGGTGAGATGTATGAATACTGCTAATACCCAGGGATCACGTTCTTCAAACAAGTTAGTAGTGCCAGGGGCAAGACAAGCAATTGATCAGATGAAGTTTGAAATAGCACGTGAATTTGGAGTTACTTTAGGTCCAGATACAAGTTCAAGATTAAATGGCTCAGTTGGTGGAGAAATTACCAAAAGATTAGTTCATTTAGGTCAAGAACAAATTGCTAAACAATAAAAGAAGAAATTTTCTTCTTTTTTAATA
>CAZGXD010000046.1:0-7677 GCA_964529625.1 uncultured Muribaculaceae bacterium | reverse complement strand
TTCCTTTAAATGAATTAATAGATATTTTAGGAGAACCTTATCTTAATTTTATCACAGCTAATGAGATAAAAAGGGAAACAATTAATTTTGAAGCACTAAGAAATGCATTTGTAAATTTAAAAAATTCTAAAGAACGAGAAAAACTTAATATATATACTGAACAATTACTTCAAAGAAATAATAAAAGATAAAAAAATTTACATACCACCAAATAAAAATGGACAAGCCTTTTAATAATAAGGGTTTGTCCATTTAAACTGTAAAACTTTAGGGAAAGAATTATAAAAAAATATCTTAATTTTATTTATAAAATTTGATGTGGTGAGTATAAAGGAGTATGTTTAAATGTTAAAAAAAGGATTAGAAAGTTGTTTATATGTTTTTGAAAATTCTAAAAGTGTTAAGATTAATAATCAAAAAATTGATGAATTTGTCCATTCTTTAGATTCCAAAAAAAGTATTCATTGGTTAGAAAGTTCCCCATTTGGAATTTTGAATTTAAATGTAGAAGAGATAGTAAACTTTTTATTAGTTTATCACTCAATTGGTTTTTCTTATTGGGGAAATCCAAAATGGGCGATTGAAACAGAAAATGGGATGCTTGATGGAGCCTATGCAATGATGTATGTTTTAATAAATGAAATAAAAAGAAATAATAAATTTTTAAAATCTGAATATTTGAAGAACATTTCTCTTGAAGAAATATCAGAATTATTAAAAGGTAATATAGAGATTCCTTTGTTAAGACAAAGACATGAAAATTTATTAAAGGTTAGTAAGGTAATTAATCAACAAATGAATGGTAATTTTTATAAGTATATTAAAAATATTTATGATGATAAAAAATTATTTGAAATAATTATTAGTTCATTTGGTGATGTTTTTGAAGATGTAGAAGAATATAAGGGAGAAAAAATATATTTTTATAAATTAGCTCAGCTGTTAGTATCTGATATATTACAAATCCGACAAATAAAAGAAGAAGTTAAGGTTGATTATACTCATTTAATTGGCTGTGCAGATTACAAAATACCACAAGTTTTAAGAATGCTAGGAATGTTAGAATATAATTATGAGTTATCAAATAAAGTAGATAATAAAGTGGAAATTAAAGAAGGTAGTGATTTTGAAATAGAGATTAGGGCTAATATGATAGTAGCTTTAAATATAATAAGTAAAAAAGTTAATGATTTATGTCCGATTGAAATTAATGATTTAGTTTGGTTAAAGGGGCAAAATAAAACTTCTGATATTAAACCTTACCATTTAACAAGAACAAGATATTACTAAAATCTTAAATAAAATTCATAATAATGTTGACAAGTGTAAAAAATACAATTACAATATAATTGGAGATGAAGATATGCAAATAAATAATCCCCTTTATAAAAAAATTGGTATTCATTTAATTGCTTCATTATTTACAGTTGAAAAAGGAATTGTAAAAGTACTTTTGATAAGAAGAACTAATGAACCATATAAAGGGAAATGGGCCCTTGTTGGTGGAGCTTTGTATAATAATGAAGAGTTAGAAGTTGGAATGAAAAGGGAAATATTTGAAAAAACAGGAATGGTAGGAATAAAAGTATTTAGATATAATGTTTTTGGTAAAATAAAACGTTCTCCAATTCAAAGAATGGTAGCCCTAGGTTATTTAGGGGTAATCGATTCAAAAAAGGTAAATGTTTTAAAAGAAACCCTAAAAACATCAGATTCCGATTGGTTTCCACTTGATAAAATACCACCACTTGCTTATGATCATAATGAGATTTTAAAAGCATCAATTGAAGAATTAAAAACCCGAATCGTAGAATCTGATATTTTAAAAATACTATATCCTGATGGATTTACTATGCCAGAAATTCAAAAGGTTTATGAAACGATTCTTAATAAACAAATTGATAGAAGAAATTTTCAAAAAAGATTCTTTAGTTTAGGTCTTATCGAGGATACGAATAAGTTTAAAAAATTTGAAGGAACCAAGCCAGCTAAACTTTATAAGTTTAAAAAGAACAAAAAGAATAAGAGTGTATTGTAAAATACCTTTTTTAAAAAAATAACAAGTGTAAAAAATACAATTGAAAAAGGAGAAAAGGATGAAAATAAGTTTTATAGCCCCAAACTTTTATGGGAAAAGTACGGCTGTTGAAATAGTTCAAAAGCATTTTTGCTCTAAAAACGTTAAAATTGCCCAGCCACTTTATGAGTTGCAAAAACATTTCTATAATTTTATTGAACGTGATATTGGTGATACTCAAGATGGTGAATTATTACAATTTTTAGGAATTAAGATTAGAAAAGAAAATCCCACTTTTTTGTTAGATACCTTTTATAAAAATGTTATGAGTATAAAAAGTAATATAATTACTAATGATGATTGTCGTCCTCTTGATTATGAATTTTTAAAACAAATAGGATTTATATTTATAAAAATAAATGGGTTTAAGAGAGAAAGGGAAGATTATATAAAAGCAGATGAAAAAAGTAAGATCGAGTGGCAAAGTGAAATACCATGGGATTATGAAGTAGATAATATTGGAACAATTGAAGAATATGAAAAAAACATTTTAAAAACATTAAAGGAGATAATAGATAATGAAAAAGTGTTATATAATTCCAACCGAAAAATGCTCTTGTGATTGTACATTTTGTATATCTAAATCAAGAGATTATGATAATAAATTAGAATTAAGTCAAGATAGACCATTTTTAAAAACAGAAAAAGATATTCTTATAACATTAAAAAATAGGGGAATAAATAGGTTTGAAATAACTGGAGGAGGAGAACCGTTTTTAGATAAAGATTTAAATCAAAAAGTAGCCCTAATAAAAATGATCATTCCGAATGCTTTTATAAAAATATATACAAATGGTAATCATCTTAAAAAGATAATAGGACTTGATGAAATAAATATTTCTATTGCCCATTATGAATATGAAAAAAATAAAAAAATTATGAGACCGAAAGGAAATTATGTTCCTCTTATTGATAAATTAACCTTTTTTAAAGAAAATTATCCCAATGCTAAAATTAGATTATCAGTTCCATTATTGAGAGATGGAATAAATAGTGAAGAAGAGATTAAAAAATTAATTGAAAACACAGAGCAATTTGATGTTGACTATGTAATAAGAACTATTTATCCAAATACCCCCAATTATGAAGAAAGATATGTTGATGCCGATTATTATCATCCTAGAATTAAGTATGAAAGGGATAATGACGTTGGTGATTTTGAAGAGATTATTTGGTGGTCAAACAATGAATTATATGCCGATTGGCAATTAAAAAGAAAAAAACATTTATTTAGTTATTTACTATTAAAGCCTGATGCTCAAACGTATTTTAATGAAATCTTAAATATTATAGAAGAAAAACATTTTAGATATCAAATTAGAATTTATCAAAATATTAAAGAAATTATGTATCTGTATCGAGATAAACCAAAAGAATATCAAAAAATAATAACTGCTCATTTAAGAGCAATATCATCCCTTTTTGGAACAGAATTTGTAGTTTTATTTCTAAATGAAGACTTACCTTTATCAATTGAGGATAGTGTTTTAGGGACAAATAAATTAAAACAAGCCATAAGAGATCAATATTCTTTTACTTATCGTCATAATGGAACAATTAATTATGATGGCTATAATATTCAAGCTAATTTAGTTCATGCCCCTGATACAGCTGGCACTAAATTTGATGAAGATATAGATTTTCTCAATACCTTAGAATATAAGATTCCAAAAGAAAAAACTCTTGCGTTATTAAGAAAGCATAGGACCTTTAAAATATGATATTAAGTGGATTGAAAATACAAAGTGAAATGGCAAAAGGAAACATTGATATTTATCCTTTTAAAAAAGAATTACTTAATCCAAATAGTTATAATTATCGGTTAGGAAAGATACTTTATGAAATAAGTGATGATGTTATTGATCCTAAAATAAAAAGTAATTATAAGGAGATAGTTTTAACTAAAAAAGGATATGTCCTAAAACCAAATAAATTATATCTTGCTAGTACTAAAGAAAAAATTGGTAGTAAGAAATATGTTACTCAACTTATTGGTAAAAGTTCCATGGGAAGATTAGGCCTTTTTTTACAGATTACTGCCCCTCTTGGGCATGTTGGATGTTATCATAATTGGACCTTAGAATTAAAAGTGGTTCAACCTTTAAGGGTATATCCAAATATGAAAATAGGTCAAGTTACCTTTTGGAAAGTCCATGGGAAAAGACTTGATACATATGAAATTGGTAAATATAATAAACACGATAAACCATATGTTAGTATGTTTTATAAGGGAGGGCTAAATGATATTATCAGGAAATCAAATTAAAAAATGTGTAAAAAATCATACCATTGAGATTAGCCCTTTTAATAAATTGCAACTTAATCCAAACAGTTATAACTATCGGCTTGGGGATTATTTAAAAGTCTATGATGAGAAAGTATTAGATTCAAAACGAAAATTAAAAACAAAAATAATTAAGATTCCAAAAGAAGGCATAATTTTATATCCTAATAAACTTTATTTAGGCTTTACTGAAGAAGTTTTTGGTAGTGATAAATATGTACCCATTATTACTGGTAGAAGTTCAACTGGTAGACTGGGCTTATTCGTGCAAATAACATCCGATTTAGTAGATATAGGTTTTCATGGAAGATTAACTCTTCAATTACATTCAGTCCAACCAGTAAGGGTTTATAAAGGAATGGAAATCGGGCAAGTGATGTTTTGGAAAATATATGGGAAATCAAGTCTTTATAATGGTAAATATCAGAATTCTAATGGTCCTAGGGAATCTGAAAGTTGGAAGGATTTTAAAAATGAAAAATGAAATAACAATTTATTTAATGAGGCATGGATTAGATAATGAAATATTTATTGGAGGTTGGAGTGAAGGAGGTCTCATAGAAGAAGGAATTAATCAAACTGAGTTGGCAAAAGAATATATTATTAAAAATATTAAGGAAATAAAGACAATTTATCATAGTGGTTTAAAAAGAACTATTGAAACGGCAGAAATTATAAATGATACTTTAAAATTGCCCATGTTTTTCTTAAAGGAAATAAAAGAATTAAATAAGGGGAAATTGAATGGAATGAATGCTAATTTAGCTAAAACTATGTATCCTGAATATTTTCCTAATCCCCTTGTTAATCAAAAGTACCCAGGGGGGGAATCTTTAGAGGATTTATATAATAGAGTAAAAGTCTTTTTAAAGAATATTGATAAATATGATAAATCATTATTGATAACTCATCGGGGTTTCATTAATATGTTATATTTTATTTTAAATGATATTGAAATAAATTATGATAAAAATCAATTTGATGTTGTTCATGGGTCAATTCATGAATTGAAATTTTGTAAAATAAAAAGGATATTTTAATTATTAAGTTTAATATAGAAATATCATTTATGTAATATATTTGATATAATAAAGACGAAAGGGGAATTAGAATGGAACAAACTTATGATAAATTAGTACGGGATAATATACCTGAAAGGATAATTAAAAATGGAGGGGAGCCTTTTTATAGAATATTGAATAGGGAAGAATATTGGTCTTATTTATTAAAAAAGGATACAGAAGAATTAGAAGAAGTAAGAAAGGCTAAAACTGAAAAGGAAATACTTGAAGAACTAGCAGATAAATTAGAATTAATAAGGGCGATGGGAGAGTTCCATAATTTTAATTTAGATGATATTATAAAAGCAGCCGATATAAAAAAAATTAATAATGGGGGTTTTCAAAAAAGAATCTTGCTAGAAAAGGTAATAGAGAATAAGAAAAACATTATAACTAAAAAATAATTTAGAGTTGGGGACAGATTTATTATAAATTGTTTTGATAACTTAAAATAAAAACAACTAACAAAATAATTGCTAGTTGTTTAATTTATTTTAGGTATTTACGAAGTTGTCAGACGTTGGAGTATAATTTAATACTTCTAAAACTACTGGACTGTTTTCTATAATACTAAGAGTACCTTCGGGAACATCTATTTTAAGATTACCTATTTCAGTTTCACCAGGAGTATAAGTGCTTATTCCCTCCATTTGAAGAACACCATTTATATAAACGTTAAAGTAGCTATTATTAGTTTCTAAGGCTGGAAGTTCTACAACAGCATTTCCCGTATCATCTAGAAAATCTGCAGCATCGATTATTAAAGAATCCCCACCATCTATATCAGTTTCTGTAATATAGAAAAATCGTGTGTCTTCTGGATTGGTTTTTACTTGAGAATCAACTTCGGCTACTATTTTCAATAATTGAAGAGCCATAATTATTCACCACCTTTCAAATAAAAGGAAGTGGTTTTATTTATTAACAGTTATGGATTGTAATATTATATAGGAACCTTTAAGGGGTAAGTCTTGGGTTTTAAGAATTAATTCGCCCTTAAGAACCTCATAAAATTCAGGGGGTTGTAACATGGCATTAATGAATAAATTATAATAAGAAACAGAGGAAGGATCACGTATTTTATTAAAATTTTCCAATCCATCATTATTGTAGTATTTCTTTTTATTTTTAATAGCAATAGCTATATATTCGGAAGTTTTAATCTTTAGTGCATTATTACCATTATCATTATCTGTTATTCCTTTAGGAATTTCAAGTTTAGCATTTACTTTTCCTAAACATTTGATACCATTAAAAGGTTCTATATTTAAGGTTATGTAAATACCAGTTCTGATAAACTTTGTGATTGAGACCGAAGAAAAAAGATTGCATATTTCTCCCCCTATTGAAAAATCACCTATTTCTCCAGTTGAACTTTGAGGTTGTAATAATTCTAATAGAATTGTTTCTTTTTTAAAATTTACCTTAGTTATTCTAAAAAAGGGGGTTTTAAAACATTGATAGGAATTAGTGTTTGGATTTTTAAATATACTAGTAGCAAGAGAATATTTTAAAGTATTTGTATGTATTAAAGCAATTGGCATAGTGTTAAACTTAATTTCATTAGCTCCTAATTCTTGAAGACAAGGATCTCTAAATTTGTTTTGATTTAATTCTATTTTTTTTAAAATTTTTAGTAATTTTTCCTTAGAAATTATATAACTCATAAAACCATTCTCCTTTTAGAGTTTCAATATAGTGTATGAAGAATAATAAAAGTTGGCTTGGTATTATACTAAAAAAGAAAGAATTGATGATAAAATATCAAAATAAAAACAACCCCTTATATTAAAAAGGGATTGTTTGTTTAGATTTTTGTTTTATCATCATCACTAGAAACAGGAATAGGAATTGATTTATCATCTGTAGTGTTATTTGTTTTTTTAATTTCTAAATAAGTAACGGTTCCAATTGTTCCCAATCCAGCAATAAGTAAGTATAACCAAAATGGTATTTTGCTCCAGAACTCCCACAATTGAATAATTATATTTAAGATAGTTACAATTATTCCTAAATAGAAGATGTTTTTATATTTATCTTCTATGAAACCGATATAAATAAGGATAATTGAAATGATACCAATATATAATCCAATTATTAAATTTTGTTCAAAGATAATTGAAAGCATAATTATTGAACTAATAATTGTCGCGATAAGATGTTTATTTTTTTCTTTTTTAATTAGATTGGTACAAGTCAACAATAATAAATAAAAATATAAGGTTGTTGTTATTATTGTTTTTATTTCATAGGTA
>CAZGXD010000045.1:0-7698 GCA_964529625.1 uncultured Muribaculaceae bacterium | reverse complement strand
GTGGATAACAAAGAAATCTATAATTATTTAAGTTTAAGATATGACCCTATTCCTAAAAAGAATATTAATGAGATATTGTTAGATGATAAAATTCCTATTATTATAAAAAGAAAGTTTGAAAAAGCAATATATAAAGATTATGTCAAAATAGGTAATGAGCGAATTAAGGCTAGTAGAAATGATATTGTTAACTATGTTTTAAGAAATTATGCTCGAAACGATATTCATTTTGATGATTTTAAAAGAATTTATGTAAATCTAATAAACAGTTTAAATATTGATGATCAAAATTTTATTTTAGAAAGGGGTTATGAAAACAAATGTTTGTATAGTAAAAATGTTTTATGGAAATATGGTAAAAAGTTACGGTATTATAATCAAAATATATATGATTTTACTAATCTTTTTGCAACTTTAAACTTGAATCAATATTCTGATGTGGAATATTCAACTTTGAAATTTTTTAAATTATATCCAGAACTAATGACTGACTATTATATTAAGGATGAATATGAATTACACAATTTACTCAAAAAAATATGTTCTTCGGATATATATCCAAAAGTTACATTTAAACGAATGCCTAATATTGAGTTTGGAACTGCCGATAGAAATAAACAAATAAAAAGTTTATTGTTTAAGTTAGCCCCAATTTCGAGTCAAGGTTTTGCTAAAGCGTATGAAGAAAAATATGGCGTAATAGCAAAAACTGTTTTAGCCAATTATGTAAGTTGTATTGAAGAATATTATTATCAAGGAGAATATATTATTGATTTCCCTGATATTCCCTATGTACTAAAAGAAAAGTTAATAAAGTTATTATCAGCTGATTTTTATATGATGGATGAAATGAATACTCAAGTTATGGAATTATATCCTGATTTGAAAATGAATGATTTAAATCCTAGGACTTTAAAAAAATTAGGTTTTTTAATTTATGAAAATTATATAGTTAGTAATAGGTATAATTCGGCAGCCCAATATTTTAATAGTTTATTAACAAAAGATGATATTGTAGATTTGAATACAATAGATAGTAAAATAAAGCAATTAGTTATGTTTGGAGCAGAATTATATAGATTGAAAAGAAAATATGAAATAATAGAGTTTTCACCTTGCAAATATATTAATTTTAGAAATTTAAAAGTTATGGGAGTAAATAAAAATATGTTCGAAGATTTTATTAATCAAGTATTAAACTTTTTAGGGCAAGGACAATATTTTACAATAGCTTCTTTAAAAAAAATGAAATTTTATCATTCTCTATATGATTTGGGATTTGAAAATTGGTTTTATACTTCCATTTTAATAGAAAAAAGGGAAAAAATATCATATATAAAATTTAGTAAAACTAAAATAATGTTTACTGGTAGTTATAATTTTGATTTTATGAAATTTTTAGAAAATATTGTTTATCTTCAAAAAGAACTTTATATTGATATAGATGATTTAGTTTTATTGTTGAATAATTATTATGAGATATATGTGGATATATCTAAGTTGATTAATATAATTAAAGATTCTACTTTATATTATGATGAAATTGGTAAACGAGTTTATGGTGATTATGATATTTATTATGAAATGATATAATTTTAAGATTATTAGAAAAAAGCAATCATTGATTAAAGACCTTAAGTTTTAATTATATAGGGTCCTTTGTACTAATACTAAAAATACTGTAAGTTGCATAATCGGAAAAGTAATGTTCATATATTTATGTGATAAAAAACAGAAAAAATTCGTATATTTGCTTATTAAGAAACATTGAAAAAGTAACTACTAAATTTCAAAAAATAAAGTTAAAAGAATTGTAATAATATGTCGTTATGCTATAATTAAGGAGACAGTATAGTTTTAGTTTTAGTTTTTTAAATATTGAAAATGGGAATAGGATGTATGATAATATGAAATATTATAAATTAAATGTTAGATTTTTTCTAAATGAAGATATATCTTTTGAGGATGTATCTTCAAAAATAGGGATTAGTCTTCAAAAAGCTATGTATAATCAAGAAAGATTAAAAGAAATTCATAATGAAAAAAGATATAAATATAACTTTTCACCTCTAATTCCCTTTGTTATGAAAAAAACATATTTAAAAAACGAAAAATATAGTATTAATATTACAAGTTTTGATGAGAATTTAATTGTTAAATTTAATTATGCCTTAAATCAATTTAAAAACAATTATATAACGGTTTTAGATTTGAAACTAAAGGAATGTAATTTAGATAATTTAATAATTACGGAAATTGAAGCTATAACACCAGTTATTATTACTATTGATAATGGACCTTGGATTTTAGAAAATGATTCAATAGATTTTTTAATTCAAAAGGTTTATGATAATTTAGAAAAGAAATATTTAGATTTTTTTGATGATGATATGGAAATAAAAAATGATTTTAATAAATATAGTTTATTTCAGAAGATAACAGTTTTAAATAAAAAACCAATTGCTAGAAAATATAAAAATATAAAACTAGTAGGATATAAAATAAAAATTAATATAGGGACTAATAATATTGCTCAAAAGCTTGCTAAGACTGCAATTGTTATGGGACTAGGTGAAAAAAACAGTGTGCTTGGAAGTGGTTTTGTTAAATATAAAAGGATAAGGGGGTGAAAAGAAAATGCTTAGGGATTTAACTAGAAATGCTATTAAAAAATATAATGATGACCCAATAGGTTATGAACAATTTTTTTTGGATAATTATAAATTGGAATTAGGTGTATATATTAAATTAAAGGTTGATGAAGAAAATCAAAAATTGATTATTGATGATATACTAGAAGTGGAAAATTATAATGATGAAATAGCAAATAAAGAACTTGAACTTGAATTTAAAAAATTAAATAAAAATTCTTTTATAAATGTTGGTAATAAAGTGATTGATCAAAAGGGCAAACCTAGGAAAAAAATATATTCTACTAATTGCCTAAGTTTTATAATAAAAAGGCAAAACATTATTGAAATAAATAAGACGTATTTTATTGAAAGATATTTTAATGAGTTGGAACAATATAATAAGTTTATTCAATTATTAAATATTTTTAAAAATAATAAAGAGTTAATAAAAGAAAATAAAGAGTTATATGAGTTAAATGAATATTTAAAAAGTGACGAAAGAAAAAGATTATTTGAAAGATTAAGAGAATATTATAATAATAGTTATGAGAATCTAGAAAAATATATTTTAACAAATTATTTAGATAAAAAGTATGACGAAAAATATTTTAAAATGTTTATAGTAGGATTTGATAAATATTACGAATTAGAAAGTAAATTATATTTATATAGTTATGGTTTTTTAAAAAATGAGTTTAATAAATTAAATGATAAAAATAAATTAATTGGGATATCTTCATTTGATTCTGCTGAAAATCAGAAAAAGGTTTTTTCATATTCTAAAACAAGAAATAATAGTAATGTTGTAGGGTTAGTTCCTTATTATAATTTGAAAATATATAAGGATGTATATAATTATTTAAATTATAAAAGTAAAAATAAAAAAAATTTTATGAATGCTGATTTTAACTTTGATATTGATGCTAATTATTTTAAAAAGGAAGGGTTTACATATGAATTTTATACCTTTGGTAATAGTATAACAGATTTTGAAATAGTAGGTTTAAAAGAACTTAAAAAAGGTTTTAGATATTATAATTATTTACAATTACCAAAAGATAATATTGAAACGAAGGATTTAAATTTATGGCAAATGAAAGATTTATTCTTCGATATATATTTATTTAATGGAATTGATAGTAAAGTAGTATTAAAGAATATTGATGAGATTAAAAAGTTAAATATTTCTAATTATACTAAAAATACCTTTTTTAATAATAAGGATTTGTTTCACAGTTTTTTTAATAGAGGAGATGATTCTCAAATTAAAAAAAATATTTTTAAAATTACTTTAAATTTTATTAAAGGACTTGCTATTAGTAATATTGAAAATAATAAATCATTTAGATATAAGGTCGGTCAAGGTATAAATATGCATATTAGTTTATTAAATTATTTTGATAATGAGAAAGGAAGGATATATGTGAATAATTTTGAAAAAATAACCGAAAAGTTTAATAATTTAGATTGGGATTATGAAATTGAAACATTAGAAGAATTTTGTTATGTTGCTGGAATTTTAGGATATTATTTATCAAGTCAAACTAAAGCTGAAAAGCAAACTTTTCAATTATTGGATAGTATTTATAATGCTTCTAATATTGAGATGATAAAATATCGTATAACAATGTTATTTAAAAAATATGATCATGAAATTAGTATACATAATAAGCGATTTAGAATATTATTTAATTCATTAATAAAATATAAAACAGATAAAAAGTTATCTATGGAAGAAAAGGTTTATCTTTATGCTGGAAGTGTTACTAATAATATTTTGTATATGAAAAAGGAAGGAAATGATAAAAATGAATAATAGAATTTATGGAGTTATAGGAATAGGAAGTTATATGGCAAATTGGAATGCTGATTTTACTAATCAACCAAAAACATTAGGAAATGGAATGATTTTTGGGAGTGATAAAGCATTAAAATATTCAATTAGAAATCATATGGTTAATAATAATGAAAAGGTAATGTATTATAAAACATTTAAAGATGAGAAAGGGAAATTACAACCGTTATCTCTTGATGAAAAATATGAAATGACATTTGGAGATAAAATTGAAAAAGGTAAAAAAATTGAGGAAATTTTAAGAAATTTATTTTCAGCTACTGATGTTATTAATTTCGGAGCAACATATGCTGGTAAAGTAAATATTGGAATTTTAGGTATTGTTCAAATTGGACAAGCATTTAATAAATATGATAATACTGAAATTCATACTCAAAGCATTCTGTCACCATTTCGTGATGGAACAAAGGAGGGTGCTGATGCTACAACATTAGGAACACATACAATTACAGATGAGGCTCATTATGTATATCCATTTGCAGTTAATCCTAAAGTGATAAATAATTATAAAGAGATAATACCAGATTTAAGTTATTCGTTTGAAGATTATAATAAATTTAAAGTAGGAGCATTAGAAGGGGCAACATTGTTAAATACAGTTAATAAAATGGGTTGTGAAAACGAAGTAGGTGTTTTCATTATTTTAAAAGAAAATAGTGAATTATATATACCAGCTTTAGATTCATATGTCGAGATATTTAAGGATGATAAAATAATATATGATTTTACTCAATTAACTAATTTATTAAAAACAATTACTGATGAAATAAAAGAGGCAGAATTATTTTATAATCCATTAAAAATAAAATTAAAAGGAATTGATGATTTTAATTATAATATAAAAAATATTGTTACTAAGAAAGCACTTTAGGATGTGATAAAATGAAGGCTTTGAAATTTGAATTAAAAGGGAAATCAGCTTTTTATAAAAAAACTGATGTTAATAAAAATGTTTTTTTTACATATTCGCATATTCATAAGGTAGCACTTCTAGGTTTATTAGGGTCAATAATTGGTCTTGATGGTTATTCTAAACAATATGAAACTAAACAAAAACATCCAGAATTTTATGAAAAATTAAAAAATTTGAAAATATCAATTGTTCCCAAAAGTGAAAATGACGGTTATTTTGATAAGAAGATAATTACTTTTAATAATGCTATAGGATTAGCTTCTAATGAAGAAGGTGGAATTTTAAATATAAAAGAACAATGGCTTATTAATGTTTGTTGGGATATTTATATTTTAGATGATAATAGTGAAGAATACTTACAGTTAAAAAAGTATTTATTAACTAAAAAAAGTAAATATATTCCCTACTTAGGTAAAAATGATCATTTTGCGGATATTACAAACGTTCAAGAAATTATATTAACAATACCCATGGAAATAAAGTATATACATTCTTTATGTATGGATAATGTGGAGGTAGAATTAAATTCATTTTCTTATAATTTTAATGAACCAGTTCGCTATTTTGAATATTTGCCGTATGAATTAGATAAAAATAATTTATATAAATTTAAATTATTTACCTTTACTAATTTAGAATTAAAAGCAGAAAAATATAATGATATATATACAGATCAAGATAAAAATTTAATGTTTTTCTAATGCCGATTTATATTCGGTTTTTTAGTTTGGAAGTGATGTAAATGATAGAAAAATATAATATAACTAAAATATTAAAAAAAGGTTTTAATATTTATGCTCATAAAAATAATCAAAAATTAGAGAGTTTAGAAAAACATAGTAAATTAACATTTGATTATGCAATAAATATAATAAAAGATAAAAAATTAGAACCAAGCATTAAAAAAATAATAACTAAAATATTAAAATTTAATAATAATTATAATGAACAAAATCTTAATTTTTTATATGAAATGTTTTTGTTAGCAATTTATTATCATGATTTAGGTAAAATTAATCCTACTTATCAATTAAAAAAAATGAATAATAAAATTACAGACAAAATCCCGGTAAATGGTAATCATTCTATTTATAGTATGTATATATATAATAATTTGGTTTTTGAATGTTATAAAAAACATATTGCTGAAACCAATCAAAGTTTGAATGTTTCAATTGTTAGTTTATTATTTTTATTTGGTCTTATTATAAGTAAGCATCATAGTAATTTAAGTGATTTTGATAATATTGATATTTTTAGACAATTTCAAAAGGATTTTCTAGATGATATTGATAATATTACTTTAGTTCTTGAATTTTTAGATGATAATATAAAAGAAGCAATTATTAAAAATATAAAAATATATTCACAAATCAAGATAAATAATCTTAATGAAGAAGTTTACTTTTTATTAAAATTATTAAATAGTTTAATAATATCAAGTGATTATTATGCCACATATGAATTTATGGAAAATAATAAATTAGATATTAAATCGCATTTTGATATTGATAAAATATATAATATTTATAAGGAAAGTAAAATATATAAAAGTATTCAAAATTATAAATGTAATAAAGTATTAGATAATAATATGGAAATTAATAAATTAAGGTGTGAAATGTTTTTAGAAGCAAATAAAAACATTGAAAAGGAATCTAACTTTTATTATTTAGAAGCACCAACTGGTGGTGGGAAAACTAATATATCAATAAATCTAGCTCTTAAGTTAATTGAAAATAATAATTCATTAAATAAGGTTTTTTATGTTTTCCCTTTTAATACTTTAGTTGAACAAACTAAAAATTTCTTATATAAAGAAGCTTTTAATAGTAAGATTGAGATAGGAGAAATTACATCGGTTGCAAAACCAAAATATACTGATGAAGAAAATTATCAAAAAACGTGGAATATAAATAATCTTATGTATAATTATGATATTGTATTAACTTCTCATGTTCATTTTTTTAATACTATTCTAGAACTTGGAAAAGAAAGTCAATATGCTTTTATTCATTTGGCAAATTCGGTAGTTATTTTAGATGAAATTCAAAGTTATAAAAACATTTTATGGGATAAAATAATTGTGATTTTAAATTATATTAGTAAAATATTTAATATAAAGTTTATTATAATGTCGGCAACATTACCTAATTTAAATGAATTATTAATATATGAAAACCACAATATTGTTAATTTAATTAATGATTCTAATAAGTATTATCAAGATGAAATATTTAAAAAAAGGGTACAGTTGGATTTTAGTTTATTAAAAAAGGAAAATTTTACGTTAGTAG
>CAZGXD010000044.1:0-7767 GCA_964529625.1 uncultured Muribaculaceae bacterium | reverse complement strand
CAAAATTAATGAAACTTTACTAACAAATTAATTTGCTAAACTCAATAATAATTGTTATAATATTAAGGAATTAATTACTATGATTTAAATAATCATGGCGGAAGGAGAAAGATCATGAAAAAGGAAAATAAAAAAGCATTCGTTGAAACAACTGTAACTTGTGCTTGTGGGAATACTTTTGTAGTAGAATCAAATAAAAGCGAATTACACATTGAAGTTTGCAATAAATGTCATCCCTTTTTTACTGGTGCTCAAGGTAAAACCTTAAGAGCTGGTAAAGTAGAGAAGTTTAATCGTAAATATGGTTTAAATCAAGAAAATGAATAATTTTCTTTTTTTATACCCAATTTAAAATAGCAATTATTATTAAAATAATTCCCCCACCTATTGTTGCATATTGACCAATAACATGGTTTATTTTTTGACCTAGTTTAAGACCTAAAAAGGTTATAAAAGAACTTACTATGAAAAAAATAAAAACAACTAGTGTATAATTGTTAGTTATTGCTTTAAGACTTATTCCTAAGGTAAAACTATCAATACTTACTGCTAAAGCAAATAATAACATTCCTTTATAATTTAAAACTAATAACTTCTTATTAGGTTTAAATGAAGAGATAATCATTTCTATTCCAATAAATATTAAAATAATTATTAACATTAAATGAAATTTAGTCGCTAATAATTTACTAATTGAAAGTCCAAAACTATTTCCTAACAAAGGCATAAACAAATGAAAAAGACCTACTATTAATGATAGTAATAATTGTTTTTTATTACTTAGATTAAGTGTTCCATATATTAAAGCTAAAGAAAAAGCATCCATACTTATTGCTAAAGCTATAATTAAAATTATCATAAAAAAAGTCTCCTAATATATAATATTTTAAAGACTTTTTTATATTCCAAAATACCTATTTATAATTTCTTTAACAAAAAATTTATATTCAACTTCAGTTGTTTCTTCAGTTTCAATTAAACATAATGGGGGAAATAAAACACACCACCAATTATTACCCATTCCTTCTCCTAGGGTTACTCTTAATGATTCATAATAACCCTCAGGATACGTAATTCCTTTATATTTCTTTTCAGGAAAAAAGTTTTTACCAAAATTTAAATCATATTTCAATTCATATTTTTCTTGTTTTAATAATTTCAAAATTTTAGTATCTATATAATTTATATTATTATTAATAATGTATCTGGCTTCTTTAATATCTTCAACATCTTTTAATAAATCATTCATATTATATTGTAATTCTTGACTAACTTTTGTTTTTATTTTTTGATCTTCTTCAGAATTACTATTAGGAATTACTCTAAGTCTAATTGCATCAACCGGAATTATAAAATTTCTATCATAAGAATTAGTTAAAGATAGATAAGTAACAAACATAATTAAAATTATTATTAAAGTTTTTTTCATAAATAATCACCTATTTAATCTTGAACCTTAAAATAAAATCTTATACATTTTTTTATATTTCAATTAATTCCGTTCTTTCTTTTTGATTAGCAATAATAATTGAATCCACTTTTATTTTCTTTTCTTTAAAAACCTCAGTTATTGTTTCTTTAGCAATTACTGGACAATTAGCTTCTTCACTTAAATGGGCTAAAATGATATATTTTGTTTTCGGTCCAACAAATTCTGATAAATAAAGAGAGGCTGCTTTATTAGATAAATGACCTTCATCACCAATAATTCTTATTTTTAAATGATGGGGACGATTTGTTTTCATTAACATTTCAAGATCGTGATTACTTTCCATAATATAAATATCTTTATTTTTGAGTTTAGAATAGTATTTTTTATTTATATAGCCAGTATCAGTTATATAAACTAAGTTTTTACCATCACTTTCAAGTAAGTATCCAAATGATTCTAAGGTATCATGTGATGTTTTAATTGGAGAAATTAAAATATCCTTTATTTTAAAATCATTATCTATATATACATAATTTTTAATTTTTATTTGATTTTTAATTTCTTGATGCATAATTTTAGTTAAATAAACCGTTGGATTATACCGTTTACAAAAAACTTTTAAACCATCTATATGATCCTTATGGGTATGAGTAATAATAACACTCTTAATTTCTAACGGATTTACTTTTAAAGATTTAAGCATTGTTTCAGTTCTTGAACAAGATATCCCAATATCAATCAATAATTTATGACTATTAATTGATATATACGTGCAATTACCTTTACTCCCACTAGCTAATACACTTACCTTGATGATAACACTTCCCACGGGTTAATTCTATAACCCCCAGCATATGGTTTCCCAACCCATACTTCAAAGTGAAGATGAGGACCAGTTGAAGCCCCAGTACTTCCCATGGCTGCTATTGTCTGTCCACTTGAAACAACTTGACCTGTTGATACATAGAATCTAGATAAATGGGCATATAACGTATAATAACCATTATTATGATCTATAATAATATGATTTCCATATCCAGTTGAACTATAATTAGCATTTACAACTGTCCCATTATTTGAAGCATAAATATCAACTCCATAACCGATTGCAATATCTAAGGCTTGATGAAATTCCCTTGTATTATCAAAAGGATTAGTTCGATAACCATAATTTGAAGTTATAACATAACCACTTCTGGTTGGCCAAGCCCAGGTTTTTATATTTCCTACTTGAGAAGGGGTCTTTTTACCTTTAACAATGATTTGATTAATGGTTGGTTTTAATTCTTCACTACTTACTGGTTCCACAAAAACGATTACTCCATTAATTGTCTTTGTTTTTTGAGTAACTCTATTTAAACCAGCTTCTCCTTTTTTAACAACTTCATCATTCCCAACTATTTTATTTTCATCATATCTAATTTCAGATTTATATTCATTAACAACATCACGGACTATATGTTCTTCAATAACAACTCTTATTTGAGGATCAGGAATACTAATAATAACTTCTTGCCCTGGAAATAACAAACTATTTTTATTATTAAATTCAGGATTAGAAATTAAAAACTCCTCAACACTTATTTTATTATTAAAAGCCACTTTTTCAATTGTATCCCCAATTATAATTTTATATACTTGCTTACTATGATTTTCTCCATATAACAAAACTTGAGCTAATTCCGCACTATCTAAATAAATTTTTTCATTAACTGCAATATTAGTCTCTTTAAAAGTTATACTATCTTCTAAGTATACATTTTCAATTAGTTTCCCAACTGATTCAATTTTTATTTGATTTTCTGTTTTATATAAATAATAGTTGTCTTCCCCCACAAAAGTTGAAATAGTATTTTCAACGGCTTCTTCAAAAATTTTGAAATCAGTTACATAAATATTTTTATTTAAAAACTCATTTTTAATCTTAAATTGATACCCCTTAATTGTAAACGGTTTTCGTTCATTAATCTTATTGTATATTTCTTTTTCAGAATCAATATTTTCTTTATATGAAACAACTTTCTTTATTTCAAGGGTTGATGGGCCATAGACTTTATCAACCTTATATTGTTTTTTTAAATCCTTTCCCCGTTTATCAATATATTGCTCTAATTTATTTTTACTTTTAATTGCACCTAAAAACTCACCCTCTAAATAAACATAATAGTATTCATGAGGACGTTTATTTTTCTTAGTATCAAACCCTAATAGTAAAAAACTAGAAAAGGTTAAAATTAAAATTAAATAAATTGCTTTTTTCATTTATTTCACCTATGCTTCTGTCTCATTAATATAATTTCTAAAAGTACTTGTATTTTTTATAAACATTAACTCAATTGTTCCAGTTGGTCCATTTCGATTCTTTCTAATAATATATTCACTTTTACTAGCTTCTTTTGAATCAGTTTCACCTTTATCATAATAATCATCACGATATAAAAATGAAACAATATCAGCATCTTGCTCAATAGAACCAGATTCCCTTAAATCACTTAAAATTGGACGTTTGTTTTCTCTCATTTCAACTGAACGAGATAGTTGAGCTAAAGCAACAATTGGGACTTCTAATTCCATCGCTAAGGTCTTAAGAGAACGAGAAATTTCAGAAATTTCCATTTGTCGATTTCCAGCATATTTAGCAGTACCACTTATTAATTGTAAATAATCAATAACAATTATCCCCAAATCAGGATTAGTACTTGCTAAGCGACGGCACTTAGCCCGAATTTCACCAATTGTCATTCCTGGAGTATCATCAATAAACATTTTCGTATCAGCTAAACGGCTAATCGCTTCATTAACTCGTTTCCAATCATTATGTTCAAGTCGTCCAGTTCTTATTTTAGTTCCATCTATTTGCCCTAAAGAGGATAACATTCTCATTACTAATTGCTCCGCACCCATTTCCATATTAAACATAGCCACTGTTTGCTTAGTATTAATGGCAACATGGCAAGCTATATTAAGAGCAAGGGCTGTTTTTCCCATCGCAGGACGAGCCGCAATTATTATTAATTCATTTTCATGAAAACCTGAGGTTAATTTATCTAAATCATAAAATCCAGTAGATAAGCCCGTAATTTCTCCTTTTTGTTTGGCTAATCTTTCTAAATCAGCTTGGGCTTTAAATAAAACATCTTGAATAGTTCTAAACTCAGAACCTTTTCTAGTTTTAACAACATTTAATATTTTTCGTTCAGCATTATCTAATATTTCATCAAGTGAATCAGTTGATGAATAAGCACTAGTAACAATTTTAGTTGATTCTTCTATTAATCTTCTAAGAATTGCTTTTTCTAAAACAATTTGAAGATATGAATCAATATTAGCCGCACTAGCAACCTTATTTGTGATTTCAGTTAAATATTCCACATTTCCAACTACCACCAACCAGTTGCGCTTATCTAGTTCAGCAGTTACAGTAGTAAAATCAACTACTGACCCCCCTTCAACTAAATCAGCAATAACCGTAAATATTTTATTATGAGCATCAGAAAAAAATAAATCACCAGTTAAACTTTCAAGACATTTTTGCAATGCATATTTACTTATAAACATTGAGCCTAAAACAGCTTGTTCTGATTCTAAATTATGAGGCATTGTTTTCCCACTCATTTTCCCACCTAACTTTCTACTTCTAGACTTACTTTGATTGTTGCTATTACTTGTTTATGAATTTCAATTAAAATTGAATGACTCCCTAAAGTTGATAATTGTTTTTTTATAATTATTTTTTTTCGATCAATTTCAAATCCTTGGTCTTTTAATTTCATTGCTATTTGTTTTGGACTTATACTACCAAAAACCTTATTTTGTTCACCCGTTTTTACATAAAAAATCAATTTTACTTTTTCAAGTTCCTTCTTTAATTCTTTTGCTTTCTTCAATTCTTCTATTTCTATTTTTTCAAGTTCCCTTTTTTCTTGTTCTAATCGTTCAAATCCTGCTTTTGTTGCTAAAACAGCATAACCATTTTTAATTAAATAGTTTTGGCCATAACCGGCTTTTACTTCTTTTATTTCTCCCTTTTTACCTTGACCAGGAACATCTTTTATAAAAATAACTTTCATTATTTACTACCTTCTTCCTTTTTTACAATTGCAATTGAACTTATTAATATTTTTTAATTATGAATATTTCCTATTCCATAATAAACAAGAAAAAACAAACAAGGTCAAACTTGATATTAGCCCTAAAAAGAAATTTTTCACCTAACACCTCTTTTATATTATACTACATAATTTACTTTTTTTCTTTGATTTTATCTGCCAATTGGGTAATTTTTTTAAATCGATGATAAAGTCCTGACTTTGTTATGTTATTACCCGTTTCTAAACTAATAATATTACTTAGTTCTTGTAACGAAACATCTGGATATTTTAATCGATATTGAGCAATAATTTTTACTTTATCTTCTAATAAATCTAAGCCCCCATGTTCTTCAATTATTTTAATATCATTAATTTGTTTAGTTGCCGTTGAAACAATTTTATCAACATTAGCTTGTTCACAATTATTAAGTCTATTAATCATATTTTTATGATCTCGGTAAATCCTAATATCTTCAAAATATAAAACAGCATGATGAGCCCCTATAATTCTTAAAAAATCACTTATTTTTTCTGCCTCTTTAATATAAACCATATATTTATTATCTCTAATTAAAATTTTACTATTTAATCGATATCTATTTAATAATCGCTTTATAAACAAAGCATATTCCTTTTTGACTGTTACAAACTCTAAATGATATCTTGATTTCTTAGGATCATTAATACTACCAATACTTATAAAAAGTCCCCTTAAATAAGCCTTCTCACTTTCATTATCATCGATAATAAACTCTTTAGGAATAAGTAGCAGTTTGTCCTTTTCTTGAAGTCCTAAATCAATTAAAATATAAGAAAACTTATTTTCTAATTCTAAAATATAATTATGACCTTTTTTAAAATTATATTTTTTCTTAACCGTAATTTTAATATTTACTTGATATATATCTTTAACAAGTTTAAAAATCAAACGAGCAACACTAGCATTTTCAGTAGTAATTTTAATTGTTTTATCCATTTGCCCTAGATTAAAAAAAAGAGCAGATAACATAGCACTAGATTCCATCTTATTAGTTTTTATTTTACTTATTTCATCTTTAATTATTTTTGTAAATGACATTTAAACCACCTATAATAAATATAAGAAAATGTATGATGCTAATTTTTTATAATTATGACGAATAATACCATCAACAATCGCAGTGAAGTCTGATGCAATAATTTTAGTTTTTAGCTTTTTAACATTCTCTTGATCATAAATAACGGGATCTTTTTGTTCTAGGGTTTCATACTTGGTAATTAATTCCTTTTCTATTGTTCCATTATTTACAATTGCTACATCAATTTTTCTTTTTCCTAAATATTTATTTAATAATTTTATATGATGACTAACATTAAAATTATCAGTTTCACCTGGTTGAGTCATCATATTACAAACATACATTATTTTGGCCTGACTTTTTTGAAGAGCCTCGACTACTCCATCACAAATTAAATTTGGAATAATACTAGTAAAAACACTTCCCATGCTTAATATAATTAAATCTGCTTCTGAAATGGTTTTTATTACATTGGGATTAACCACTGGTTGTTCTTTATAAAAAACATTATTAATTCCTAAATCACTCGCAGTAATATTATGTTCTCCTTCGATAATCGAACCATCTTCCATTTCACCCATTAAAATTACATTATCTTCAGTCAATGGCACCACTTCACCATTTAAATTTAATACTTTTGATATAGTTTTTACCCCATCTGATAAACTTCCACTAATGTCTGATGCTGCTGTTAATAATAAATTCCCAATTGTATGCCCATTTAAATCACTAGTTGTTTTAAATCGATAATTCAGTAGTTTTTCAAATAATGGTTCTGTTTCTGATAATGAAACTAAAACCTTACGAAGATCACCAACGGCTGGAATATTAAATTCTTCTCGCAATCGCCCAGTACTGCTTCCATCATCACTTACTGAAACAATCGCACTAATATCTATTGGAAACATTTTTAAGCCACTTAAAAGAGTTGATAAACCAATACCCCCACCTAAAACAACAACTTTTTTTCTCATAAAATCACCTATTTATATTATACTATATTTTTAGTTTTTTTAGTAGTAGCTTAAATATTTTTGTATAATTGAAAACCATTCTATTTGCCCTACTCTACGTTTAACAGTTTTAATCGATAAACCTTTATTATTAAAAGGCTTATCCATTTTTATTTGGTGGTATGTAAACTGTTTTTATGATAATTAAAACAGTTATTTATTTCATATATTAT
>CAZGXD010000043.1:0-7871 GCA_964529625.1 uncultured Muribaculaceae bacterium | reverse complement strand
AATACCTATGTGCTATTTGTTAATATTGATAATCCTGAGGATGTTTTAATTAGAATTGAGAAAAGGGATGAAGCTAAATTTGCTTTAAATCCATTAAAAGATGTTGAAGAATTTGATTATGCTTTAAAATTATTTAGTGAAAAACTAAATTAATTTTTTTCTAATTCCTTTTGGTATTCGAAAGAATACCTTGTTTTTGGTTGAGAATCATGGGTGATAAAATGGATACTTATATTAAAGGACGTTTTTTTAAGATTATTTATGAAGGAGATAGAGGTTATGTTGTTGGTTTATTTAAAGTAATAGAAACCAATATTGATAACCTTAAAAATAAGATCAATAAAACTATTATTTTTACTGGTTATTTTCATGATTTAATAAAAGGAGATTCGTATTTTTTTTATGGTTATGAAACTAAACATCTTAAATATGGCGATCAATTTAATGTTACTAAATATGAAAAAATAAAACCAGAAAGTAAAGATGGTTTAATTAGTTTTTTATCAAGTGAATTATTTCATGGGGTAGGTCCTGTTTTAGCAACTTCAATCGTTAATACTTTAGGTAAAGAATCATTAGATTTAATTTTAGCCGACGTTAATAATTTAAATAAGGTTCCTAAACTCTCTAAGAAATTAGCCGATCAAATTTATCATAAATTAATTCAATATGAAGAGAGTCATAAAATTATAGTTAAACTTTGCGATTTATCTTTTTCATTACCAGAGGCGTTAAGTATTTATAATTTTTATAAAAATAATACCTTTTATATTTTAGAGCATAATATATACAGTATTATTGAAGATGTTAAATCAATTTCTTTTCTTAAAATAGATCAAATCGCTCAAACTCATAAACTTAATCAAGACGCTAAGGTTAGAATAAAAGCCGTTATTGTCTATTTAATAATGACCCTTACTTTTGAAAATGGGGATTCATATTTAGAATATGATAATTTAAAAAATGAACTTGAATTATTTTTAAAAGAAAAATTATCTGAAGAAGAAATAAATGAATATTTTAAAGAATTAGTCTTAGAAAAAAGAATAATAATTGATGATAATAAATATTACTTATTTGATTTATATGAAGCTGAGACTAACATAATAAAAACAATAAAATATTTAAATCAAAAATCAAAAGATAATTATGAAAAAATAACTGAAAAATTTGAAAAATTAGAAAAACAAGATGAAATTGAATATAATGATTTACAAAAAAGAGCAATTATAAAAGCTCTAGAAAATAATATTTCTATTATTACAGGGGGACCTGGAACAGGCAAAACAACCATTATTAAAGCAGTGGTTGATCTTTATAAATCTTTAAATAAACTTAATAAAACTGAATTAGATAATCAACTTGCTCTTCTAGCCCCAACTGGGCGTGCTAGTAAAAAAATAAGTGAAGCGACTGGTTATCATGCTATGACAATTCATCGGTTTTTAAAATGGAATAAGGAAATTGATCATTTTTTAGTAAATGAATATAATAAGAATAAACAAAAATTAATTATAATTGATGAAGTAAGTATGGTTGATATAGTTCTGTTTAATAATTTATTAAAAGGGTTGACTAATGGAATTAAATTAGTATTGGTTGGAGATTATCATCAATTACCAAGTGTTTCGCCAGGTCAATTATTAAAAGATTTAATTGAAAGCCAAAAAATTGAAACAACAAAATTAGAATTATTATATCGACAAAGTGAAGATTCATATATTCCTATGTTAGCTAATGAAATAAAAAAGGGAGAAGTATCTAAAAAGACTTTTCATAAACATAGTGACTATTTATTTATTGGTTGTTATGCAAATGAAATAATAGCTAGTTTAAAAAAGTTAGTTCTTTTTTTAATAAAAAAGGGTTACAATTATATTGATTTACAAATTATGATTCCGATGTATAAAGGAATTAATGGAATTGATAATATAAATAAAGAACTTCAAAAAGTAATTAATCCACCTTCAGACCTTAAAAAAGAATATCAATATGGGGATGTTATTTTTAGAGTTAATGATAAGGTTCTTCAATTAGTAAATGTTCCTGATGAAGGGATTTATAATGGGGATATTGGAATAATAATTGAAATTGATTCCTATTTAGGAAAAAGTAAAACCGAAATATCAGTTGATTATGATGGTAATATTGTTACCTATAATTCTAAAACCTTTATTCAAATTAGACATGCTTTTGTAATTTCTTTTCATAAAGCTCAGGGAAGTGAATTCCCAATTGTAATAATTCCAATGTGTTCTTATTATAAAAGAATGCTTTATCGTAAACTTATTTATACAGGAATAACTAGGACTAAAGAAAAGTTATATTTATTAGGTGATCCTAATGCCTTTATTTATGCAATAAAAAATAATGATAGAGAAACTAGAAAAAGTGATTTAGTTAATAAAATAGTGAATAATTTGTAAAAAAGGATTAACACTAATAACGTATGTTAATCATACGAATCATATTTTTTTAGCTAAGAGGGTGAGATAATGAAATTAGGTAAAAACTTAGCACTTTTATCAATAGGTGCAGGGGCTGTTTTGGCATATCAAAAATACAATAAACCGATAAGAAAGAAAATGGAAAAAGCCATTGATCAAGTAATGAATAAAACAGAAAACAAGCTAGAAGATATGATGTAATAAAACTCCCTATGGGGGTTTTTAATTGATTTACTATTAAAAATAGGATATAATTAATTTAAAGATAATAACTTTTTTTATTGCAAAAAATATTATATTAGTAAAAGGAGAAATAAATGAAAGTACTTGTAAGTGATTTTGATAATACTTTATTTACTGATGATTATCAGTTAAATATAAAAAAAATAAATGAATTTGTTGATAAAGGGAATCTGTTTATTATTGCTACTGGGCGTAACTACAATCAATTAAAAAGTGATATAAAAGGAAAAAATATAAAATATAGTTATTTAATTTGTAATGATGGTGGGGTTATTTTTGATAAGGATTTCAATTTAATTTATCGGCTTGATATAGATAATGATATAATTGATGAATTAATTTTTGAATTAGAACAAGATTCTAATGTTCAATTTGTTCTAATAGATGATGGATTTCAATTTTATGAAAAAAAAATTAATAATAATAATGCTCTTATTGCTAGATATTATGATTTTAATTTAGGTCAACAACAAATAGAGAGATTAATGAAAAAATATAATAATATTTATGGTTATTTGAGTCGAAATTGGATTAATATTGTAAATAAAAAAGCTAGTAAAGGAAAAGCAATCCAGTATATAATTGATAATTTAAATATAAATGAAAATAAAGTCTATACAATTGGTGATAGTACCAATGATATTTCAATGAATAAGATGTATAATGGCTATTTTATGAAAAATATTAGTAAGCCAGAATTGACTAAGATTAGTAAAGGAGCAGTAAATTCTGTTTCAGAATTAATTAATATAATTGAAGATGATTATTAAAAAAACTTTGCTTTTAAGGCAAAGTTCTTTTTTTGGTTATCTCATTATCCATTTCTTGATTATTAATAATATTCTCTTTTAAACTTTCTAACTCCTTAATGGTATTATTCTTGGAGTTATTTTTACCTTTTAGAGAAATATTTGAATTTAATTTATTATCATTTAAATTTTCTGTTAAGTTAGGGGTTTCCCTTTTTTTATTTATTTTCTTTTCCTTTTCCTTTTCTCTTTTTTTAGTTAAAAAGGTTTCATAATATTCTTTAGTTGTTTTTATTTGGAGACCAACAGTTGCAAAATATAATCCTTTAAAAATATGATTAATAATATTAAGATTATAAAAGAAAGCTGAACAAATTAAAGAATCTAAAAAGAAAGTTTTAATTTTTCCTATTTTGCTAGTTTGAATGTTAATTTCCTTAATATGAGCATAACCATTAATACTAGCAATAATCATATCAAGTAAAACAGGAACAATTAAAGAAGGATTAACTACAAAAAGAGGAATAGTTACTGAAGTAATAAAAAGTTTATCAACTAAAACATCCAAATTAGCCCCGAAGTTGGAAACAGCATTTAATTTTCTAGCAATTTTTCCATCTAAAAAATCAGTAACAGAAGCCCCAATGGTAATAAGTCCAGCTCCTATTAAATTACCACTAAGAAGGTTAGCAGTAATAAAAGGCACTAAAAAAAGTCTTGAAATAGTAAACAAATTAGGAATTTGTTTAATTAAATCTTTTGGTTTTTCAATCTTTTTTAATTCTTGTTTGCCATCATTAACAAAATCATTAAATTTTTCTTTTACGCCTTTGATAATATTTTCCATTCCAAACGCCTCCGTGTTGTATTATTATAGCAAAAGATGTTATTATGTCAAGTGTGTTTATTTATTTTGCAATTGCATATAATGTAATGTATTAAGAAATTAATACGTCAGGAAACTCGTAGGATTACGGTTTCCTTTTTAATTGACATAAAGTTGTCGTTTTTTGATAATTTAGTCATTTTTTCTTTAAACAGGTAGAATTATCAAAGAGATTTTGCTATAATTAAGATACATAATTATATGTCAAAAGGAGGAATAAAAGATGAAAAAAGTCAAAAAAGTTATTACCTTATTTTTAATCATTGGAATTTTGCTTTCTACCTTTATTCCAATAAATATTTATGCAGAACAAATAGAAAAAGGAGTAGTCACAGCCAATTCAGTTCGGTTTAGACAACAACCAAAAGTTGAAAGTGGTAATATTATTACTGGATTTAATGCAGGAACAAAATTGTTAATTTTAGGAACCGCAAGTAAGGGAAACGGATGTGAAGAAGTATGGTATTATGCTGAACACAAAGGAACAAAAGGTTATATCTGTAGTGAATTTGTTAAAAAGTCTATTATTCCAATTACTTTTATTAATGCTTCATTTCAAGAACAATTGCAAGCCTTTCCAGAAAGTTATCATTCGTATTTAATTGAATTAAATAGGGAATATCCAACTTGGAACTTTCTCCCATTAGAAACTAAACTTGATTTTAGTGATGTTGTTTCATCACAAAGTAAAATTGGTAAAAGTTTAATTCAAGGTCCAGAATATTATCGTTCTACTAAAACAGGTTCATATAATTATGAAACTAATAAATTTATAGTATTAGAGGGAAGTAATTGGTATGCTGCTAATGAAAAAGTAGTAGCTTATTATTTAGATCCTCGTAATTTTTTAACTGAAACTAATATTTTCATGTTTGAAAGTCTAACTTATAATGCTGAGATTCAGACCAAAGAGGTGGTTGATGGGGTTTTAAACAGTGACTTTTTAAAACAATATAGTGATATTTTTATAAATGCAGCTTTGGAATATGATATTAGCCCGATTCATTTAGCAGCTAGAGTTCGACAAGAAGTTGGAGCAAATGGATCAGTTTCAACTGATGGACGTAGTTTTGAATATAATGACCAATCTTATTCTGGTCTGTATAATTTCTTTAATATTGGGGCTTCTACGTCACCTAATCCAGTATTAAAAGGTTTAATTTATGCTAATGGTGGAGAAACTGGAACCTCATTAAAAACAACTTATGGTCGTCCTTGGACATCTCCAGAAAAATCTATTATGGGTGGAGCCGATTTTTTAACCGAAAGTTATATTAATAAAGGACAGACTACCTTATATCTTCAAAAATATAATGTGAATCCTGATTCTTCATATGCGTTACATACTCATCAATATATGACAAATGTAAAGGCTCCATACTCTGAATCATTAAATGTTGCTAGAGGTTACGTTTCTTTAGATTTAGAAGATGAACCATTTACTTTTACTATTCCCGTATTTAATAATATGCCTTCTGAAACATCATTACCAACTAGTGGTACTTCTAATAACTATCTAACAGTTAATGATATTATTGATAATATTGGAATCCAAAGTGATAATCAATATCTTAGTGGGATAGGACGTGGAACAGAAGTTTCAACTTTAAAAAATAATATAACCGGGGCTTCTATTATAACTCAAACAACAATAAAAGATAATAATGATAATCTTAAAGAAAATGGTATTTTCTTTACTGGTGATAAAATAATGATTGATAGTGGAAATGATATTAAAACTTACACTATTATTATTAAAGGAGATATCGATGGTGATGGTGAAATTGATTTAGTTGATTTATTAAAAACACGAAAACATATTTTAGGTTTTGAATTAAAAGATGAATTTTATCGAGCAGCTGATATTAATGATGATGGAAAAGTTGATATTCTTGATTTATTATTAATTAGAAAACATTTATTAAAGGATAAATTAATTGTTTAAAGGGGGAAATTATTATGAAAAAACGACTATTTTTAATTCTTATCTTATTTTTTTCTTTTCTTAAACCTACTAATATTTATGCTGCTAGTGGAAGTATTACCATCAGTACTCCTAAAAATTCAATAGTTGTTGGAGAAAAAATTGTTGCAACAGTAACTCTTTCCTCATCGGCATCGTTAGGAGCTTGGAAATTTAGTTTAGATTATGATTCCTCTTTACTAAAATTAACCTCAACTAATAATGATCGTCGTATAGTTGATACGGCTTCGAATACTACTACAAAAAAAATTAGTTATACTTATACTTTTACGGCTCTTAAAACTGGACAAGCAAAGTTACTTATTAAGGATGCTGAAGTTTTAGATTATGAAAGTGAACAAAAAATGTCATTGGCAATTAACAACAAAGAAGTATCAATTGTAACAAAAACAGTAGTTGAAAAAAAATACAGTGCTAATAATTTTTTGTCTTCACTATCAATAGATGGTTATGACTTAGAACCTGTATTTAATAAAAACACCTTAACTTATGATTTAGAACTTGAAAATGATATTGAAAACATTATTGTAAAAGCTACTTCTGAAGATAAAAGTGCTAGAGTATTAGGAATAGGGGAAATTAGTGTTAATGAGGGTTTAAATAAAATAGAAGTAAAAGTAATTGCTGAAAATGGTAATTCTAAAATTTATACTTTAAATGTTAGGGTAAAGGAAGAAATTCCAGTTAATGTTTTAATTGATGGTAAAAATTATGTAGTGGTTCAAAAAATAAATGATATTGATATTCCAATGGGTTATTTAGTAGATGAAATGGAAATTAATGATAATCTAGTACCTGTTTTTAAAAATGAAATTACTAAATTAACCTTAATCGTATTAAAAAATGAAGAAGGAGAGAATAATTTATATATTGTTGATTCTAAAAACAATAACTATGAATTATATCAAGAAATATCTTTTAATAAACTTATTTTATTTTTAAAAGAACCAAATGAAAAAGTGATAATACCTTCTAATTATAAACAAACTAAAATAAAGATAAATGAGATAGAAGTATTAGCTTATAAATTTAATTCTAAATCAAAGTATTCATTAATTTATGGAATGAATACTGAAACTGGAGAAGAAAATTTATATATGTATGATAGTAAAGAAGAAACTATTCAAAGATATAATGATGAAGAAATTAAAGAATTAACTAATCAAATTAATGATTATTTTAAAGTTATTATGATTCTTGGACCATTAGGATTAATATTTTTTATAACAATAATTATTTTAATTATAAAAAATAGAAAATTAAAAAAAGTGTCAAAGGTTATCAATAAAAATATTATTTAAACTATTAACTAAATTATTATTTATATCTTTAAGGTCTAATTATGATTTAGAAAAAACCTTTTGTTTGTTTTTGAATATTATAAATAATATGATATAATAAATTAAATTTGGGGTGATATTTATGAATTGGGAAAAGTTATTTAAAGAGTTTAATGATTTTGAAAAAAATGAGACTATTCAAATTTCGTATCTAGTAGCAAATTATTGTAAAACTAAAAATATTGAATTAACTAATTTAAAACTTCAAAAATTATTATATTT
>CAZGXD010000042.1:3475-7916 GCA_964529625.1 uncultured Muribaculaceae bacterium | reverse complement strand
GAAGTGGTGCTTTAACTAATAAATTAGCAAAAACAGCTAAAAATGTGATTGCTTATGAAATAGATATTAACTTAAAAGAAATATTAGAAGAAAATCTCAAAAATTATAATAATGTAGAAATAGTTTATCAAGATTTTTTAAAAGTTGATTTATTATCTGATTTAAAAAAATATAATTATAAAAAACTTTATGTCATAGCTAATTTGCCCTATTACATTACAACGCCAATTATTATGAAATTACTTAATTCTTTGATTGATATTAACAAAATAATTGTTATGGTTCAAAAAGAAATAGGGCAACGTTTAAGGGCAAAACCTGGAACTCGAGATTATAACTCTTTATCGGTTTTGGTTAGTTATTTTTATGATGTGAAAAGGGTTTTAGATATTAACAAAAATGTTTTTATTCCTAAGCCTAATGTAGAGAGCGTTGTAGTTGAATTAAAAAAAAAGGACAATTTATTGCCTTTAAAAAACAGAAACTTGTTTTTTAAATTAGTTAAAGATAGTTTTCGCCAAAAGAGAAAAACAATTAAAAACAATTTAAAAGAATATGATCTTATTAAAATCGAAGAAACACTAAAGAATCATAATTTGAACTTAATATCAAGAGCAGAGCAAGTTCCAATGGGGGTTTTTGTAGAGATTGCAAACAATTTAAATAAAAATAATATTAAAAAAGAAATTAGTGGTAAAAATGATTAAAATAATAGGTAATGAATGGGATTATATATTGCAAGATGAATATAAAAAGGAATATTTTAAAAACTTATTTTCTTTTTTAAAGAAAGAATATAAAAGAAAAGCAATTTTTCCAGAATATGATAATATTTTTAGAGCTTTAACTATGACCGATTATAAAGAAGTAAAAGTGTTGATTTTAGGTCAAGATCCTTATCATGGAATTAATCAAGCCCATGGTTTAGTTTTCTCGGTTCCTAATAAGGAAAAGAGACCACCGTCTTTAAGAAATATTTTCCAGGAATTAGAAAATGATTTAGGGATCAATCGTGAAAAAAACGATTTAAGCGACTGGGCAGCCCAAGGAATATTATTATTAAATTCAATTTTAACAGTAGAAAAGGATCAACCTTTATCTCATAAAAATATGGGATGGGAAAGGTTTACAAATCATATTATTGAAGTGCTTAACAATAAGAAAGAACCAGTTGTTTTTATTTTGTGGGGAAATTACGCAAAGGAAAAGAAGTCTTTAATTACTTATCAACATCATAAAATAATAGAAGGTACTCATCCTTCGCCACTATCAGCAAGTCGTGGTTTTTTTGGGAGCAAGCCTTTTTCTAAAACAAATGATGTTTTAATTAAAAATGGGATTGTTCCAATAAAATGGTAATTTTACTTGCTATCATCTTTTAAATATAATAAAATAAAATGGAGGTGTAATAGTGGAAAAAATCTATAATTATTTAATGGAAGAAGTAGAAATAAAGTACGGCGATGCGATTGTTGTTGGTGTTTCTGGTGGTCCGGATTCTATGGCTCTCTTACATCTTTTAAATAGAATAAAAAAAGGGTTGGATATTCAATTAATTTGTGCTCATGTTCATCATAATATAAGAAAAGAAAGTGATGAGGAAAAAAGGTTTGTAGAACGTTTTTGTGCAACTAATGGCATAGTTTTTGAATGGCATAAAATAGAGAACTATGGTGATGATAATTTTCATAATGAAGCCCGAAGCTTTAGATATAATTATTTTTCTAAAATAGTAAAAAAATATACGGCTAAATATCTTTTTACTGCTCACCATGGTGATGATTTAATTGAAACCATTTTAATGAGAATGGTAAGAGGTTCTACTTTAAGGGGTTATAGTGGTTTTTCTAAAATAGTTGATATGGGGGATTATACCATTGTTAGGCCTTTTATAAATATTACCAAGAATCAAATTTATGAATATAATAAAAAATATAAAATTGAATCGATTGTTGATACTTCTAATGTTATGGATATTTATACACGGAATCGGTTTCGCAAAAACGTCCTTCCTTTTTTAAAAAAAGAAGAACCGATGGTTCATGATAAATTTTATAAATTTAGTAAAATCCTATTGGAATATAATGACTATATAGATAAAGAAGTTCGTAAAAAGTTAAAAAAGGTATATTCTCAGAATGTTTTGAATATTGAAGAATATAAAAAAGAAGAATCTGTTATAAAAATGAAAATTGTTTATTATATTTTAGAACAAATTTATCAAGATGATTTAATGTTAATTACTGATCAGCATGCTAGATTAGTTTATGATTTAATCCATTCTAAGCGAGCTAATGTTACGATTCATTTACCAAATAATGTAAAAGCAATTAAATCATATGATACTTTTGTTGTTATTCAAGATAAAGAAGTAAACAATCATTATGAAATTGAATTAATAAATTATATGAATTTGCCAAATGGTTATAATATAGAAGTAATAACAGATTCAAAATTAGATAATAATAATTATTGTCGTTTAGATGAGACTGAGATTACAATGCCCTTACATGTTCGAACTAGACACAATGGGGATAAAATGCATGTTAAGGGATTATTAGGAAGAAAAAAGATAAATGATATTTTTATAGATGAAAAGATTCCCGTTAAAGAACGAGAATTATGGCCGATTGTTGTTGATTCAAAGGGTGTTATAGTTTGGTTACCAGGATTAAAAAAATCTAAATTTGATAAGTCAAAAGATGAAAAATATGATATAATACTAAAGTATTATTAAAGGAAGGGGAGATAGTATGCAGAAAAAAACAATTAAAAAAGGCTTGTACCCATATTTAATATTATTTTTAATAATGATATCAATTGGCTATATAGTAGGTAATATTAATGTAAAAACTCATAAATTATCGTATGATATGTTTATGGAATATATTAAAAAAGATGAGGTAAAAGAAATAGAGATAACGCCCAAAAGCAGGGCTGGAATTTATGAAATAAGGGGAACTTTAAAAAAATATGATGAAAATGAAAGTTTTATATTAAAAGTTCCGTTAGCAAATGAAGTTGTTTCTAAAATTTTTAAAGCTGAAGAAAAATATGATTTTAAAGTAGATACTCAAGTAGATCCTGAATCAGGAACCTTTTTATTATTTATAATCAATGTTTTACCAATGTTATTATTAATTGGTTTTGCGTTTGCTTTTGTAAAAAAGCAAGTGGGAACAGCTAGTGGTTCAATGGATTTTGGTAAAAGTCGAGCGAAATTAAATCCTGAATCAAATAAAGTTACTTTTAATGATGTGGCGGGGTTAATTGAAGAAAAGGAAGAAGTTTCAGAATTAATTGATTTTCTAAAAAATCCAAAGAAATTTCAAAGGTTAGGAGCTCGAATTCCGAAAGGAGTTTTATTAGTCGGACCTCCAGGGACTGGAAAGACTTTATTAGCCCGAGCAGTGGCTGGAGAAGCTAGTGTTCCATTTTATTATATAAGTGGTTCAGATTTTGTAGAATTATTTGTTGGTGTTGGTGCTAGTAGGGTTAGAGATATGTTTAAACAAGCTAAACATAATGCACCTTGTTTAATCTTTATTGATGAAATAGATGCGGTTGGTCGTCAAAGAGGGGCTGGTTTAGGTGGTGGACATGATGAAAGGGAACAAACTTTAAATCAATTATTAACAGAAATGGATGGGTTTGGTGCTAATGAGGGAATTATTATAATTGCTGCTACTAATAGACCAGATGTATTAGATCCTGCATTATTAAGACCAGGTCGTTTCGATCGTCAAGTTACGGTTAATTTACCTGATGCAAGGGGTCGTGAGGAAATATTAGGGGTTCATGCTAAAGGGAAAACCTTTGCTAAAGGAGTTAAAATTTCTAATGTTGCTAAAAGAACAGTTGGTTTTAGTGGAGCAGATCTTGAAAATTTATTAAATGAAGCTGCTTTGTTAGCTGTTCGTCGCAATAAGGAATCGATTACAATGGAAGAAATCGATGAGGCTCATGACCGAGTTTTAATGGGACCAGCAAAAAAATCTAAAAAATATACTGAAAAAGAAAAAAGATTAGTTGCTTATCATGAAGCCGGGCATGTAGTTTTAGGAATAAAATTAAATGATGCCAATGTAGTTCAAAAAGTAACAATTATACCTAGAAGTTATGCTGGAGGATATGCTCTGATGCTACCAAAAGAAGAAAAATATACCGCTACTAAAAAGGAATTACTAGAAAGAATTGCTGGTTTGTTGGGTGGTCGCGTGTCAGAAGAAATAGTTTTTAATGAAATAACAACTGGTGCTCATAATGATTTTGAACAAGCAACAAAAATTGCAAGAGCAATGGTAACTGAATATGGAATGAGTAGTTTAGGACCAGTTCAATTTGAACATCAAGAATCTAGTGTCTTTTTGGGACGAGATTATAATAAAAGTCGTAATTTTTCAAGTCAAGTTGCTTATCAAATTGATAAGGAAGTTAGAAA
>CAZGXD010000042.1:0-3375 GCA_964529625.1 uncultured Muribaculaceae bacterium | reverse complement strand
CTGAATCAGTATTTCAAGTTGATGTAGAGCCAATTACTGTTGGACCAGTAGAACCATCTGAAGTTGCTCAGCCAGCAATAGAAACACCTAATGTTGGTGTAACATTTGAAAATTTCCAACCAGAAGTTAAGGAAGAAAATTATAAAGAATTATATGAACAAGAACAAGAAAAAGTTAATCTTTTGCAAAATAAAATAGATGAAATAAAAAAACTTTTAGAATAAAAAACAAAATAGAATTGTTAATCAATTCTATTTTTATGGGCTAATTTACTAGCGGCTGAAGAAGCAATTGCACAGATAATATCATCTAAGAAAGTATGACATTGCTTTTTTTCTTTTCCTAAGGTATCTAACTTTCCAATGATACCAGGTTTGATTTTATCTAGATATCCAAAGTTAGTAAAAGCAATCGAACCATAAATATTTACAATACTAAGTGGAAGTATTTCATCGATTCCATATAAATGGTCATCTGTCTTAATTATATTATTAATTGGTTCTTCAAATAATTCCTTTTCAACGGCTTCGTCAATAGCGATACCAGTTAAAATGGCATGAATTACTTCCCTTTTTTCAATAATGCTATTAACAGTATTAAGGCAATCATCAATTTTTAAATCTTTGATATAGTCCTTTTGTAAATCAAAGACAATATCAGCAATATCAATAATTTTAACCCCTCGCTTTTTTAGTTTGTTAATGGTTATATTTTTTAAAGTTTTCATTTTTAGCCTCCAATCATAAAAAAATAAAAATCTCATAAAATTAGGTGAGGTGAAGATATGAAAAATGTAATAAATTATTTTTATAATCTTCAACCAGATAATATTCGTCAACAAGGGAAACAATTTAGATTTGATATAGATAATAATAGTTATGTTTTTTTACCATATTGTCGTTTAGAAACGGAAATAAAGGATTTACAATTACTAGCAACTTTTTTATTATCCTTAGGAATATATTGTCATCAATTTGTATTTAATATTAATTCAACAATAATAACTGTAGTTAATAATAAATCATATGTACTCCTATTGGTATATCTTAAAAATAATCGCATTTTATTATTTGAAGATTTAATATGGTTTACAGAAATTAAATCTTTGCCTGATGTAAAATCATTAAGAACTGATGATTGGTTTTCTTTATGGACTAGGAAAATTGATTATTTTGAGTATCAAGTTAATCAATTTGGAAAAACATACCCTTTATTAAGAGAGAGTTTTAGTTATTTTGTTGGAATGGCAGAAATAGGTATAAGTTTGTTAAAAAGGATTAATAATAATTATAAAGCTACGTTATCTTTATCATATAGAAGAATTAAAAAGGATGAATACCTTTTTGAATTATATAATCCTTTAAATTATATTATCGATAATAAAGTTAGAAGTATTTGCGAGTATTTTAAAGATAATTTTTTTAAAGGTAAAGATCTAACAGAACACCTTTTTAATTATATTTCATATAACAATTTAAATGAAACGGATGGGATTTTATTATATGCAAGAATGCTTTTTCCTACCTTTTATTTTGATATGTATGAAAAAATTATTCATGAGGAGGAAGATGAAAAGGAAATTCTTAAAATAATATCTAAAGTTGATGATTATGAATTGTTTTTAAAGAAGTTGTATAATTATTTAAGAACTTATATTAATATTCCTGAAATAGAGTGGATAAGCAAAAAAACATAAGAACTTTTTTGTTGACTAATCTCATTATATATTATTAGGATAAAATAGTAAACAATTAAAAAAACATAAATTTTTGTGTTATAATAGGGATTAGAGGTGTAATAATGACCAAATATAAGAAAGGGAAAATAGTAAAAGGAACTGTTACTGGGATTGAATCATATGGTATATTTGTTTCCTTAGATGAATTTTATACTGGATTGATTCATATTTCTGAAATTTCTCATAATTATGTAAAAAATATTAGCGATTTTGTTAATGTTGGTGATATAATATATGTAGAGATACTTATCGTTGATGAAAGATTATCACAATTGCGATTAAGTATCAAAAATATTAATTATAAAAGAAACAATAACTGTAAAATAATAAAAATTAAAGAAACAGGAGAAGGCTTTGAAAAATTAAGATTAAATTTACCTAGTTGGATTAAAAAGAATTTAGAAAAAGTTCAAATAACGAAAATGTGATTTTCTTTATTAATAAACAAAAAATATTGACAAACAAAATTATAAATGATATATTAAATTACGTCTAGATGTTTGGGCGATTAGCTCAGTTGGTTAGAGCACCTGCCTTACAAGCAGGGGGTCGTAAGTTCGAGTCTTACATTGCCCACCATGCCGGAATAGCTCAATTGGCAGAGCAACTGACTTGTAATCAGTAGGTTACGGGTTCAACTCCTGTTTCCGGCACCATGTTGGAGGGATAGCGAAGTGGTCAAACGCGGCAGACTGTAAATCTGTTCCTTCGGGTTCGATGGTTCAAATCCATCTCTCTCCACCATATGTTTGTTTTTGCCTCGTAGCCAAGTGGTAAGGCACCACACTTTGACTGTGGCATGCGCTAGTTCGAATCTAGCCGAGGCAGCCATTTTTTATGTCCCGTTAGCTCAGGTGGTAGAGCATTTGACTTTTAATCAAAGGGTCACAAGTTCGATTCTTGTACGGGACACCATTATCTTGCCTGAGTGGCGGAATAGGTAGACGCACAGGACTTAAAATCCTGCGAGATTCAACTCTCGTGCCGGTTCAATTCCGGCCTTAGGCACCATTAAAAATTTAAATTAAATTTTGGAGAAATACCCAAGTCTGGTTGAAGGGACCGGTCTTGAAAACCGGAAGGTCGGAAACGGCGCGGGGGTTCGAATCCCTCTTTCTCCGCCATAAAAATTTAATAATATCGCGGAGTGGAGCAGTTCGGTAGCTCGTCGGGCTCATAACCCGAAGGTCGTTGGTTCAAATCCTTCCTCCGCAACCATGGTCCCGTAGTGTAGTGGTTTAACATGTCTGCCTGTCACGCAGAAGATCGCGAGTTCAAATCTCGTCGGGACCGCCATTTGGCTTCGTAGCTCAGTCGGTAGAGCAGAGGACTGAAAATCCTCGTGTCGGTGGTTCGATTCCGCCCGGAGCCACCATTTTAAAAGGAACAATCGCGCCTGTAGATCAATTGGATAGATCGTTTGACTACGGATCAAAAGGTTATGGGTTCGACTCCTATCAGGCGCGCCATTTCGGGAAATAGCACAACTTGGTAGTGCACTTGGTTTGGGACCAAGGGGTTGCAGGTTCAAATCCTGTTTTCCCGACCATTGGGGAATTAGCTCAGTTGGCTAGAGCACTTGTTTTGCACGCAGGGGGTCATCGGTTCGAGTCCGATATTCTCCACCATAATAAAAA
>CAZGXD010000041.1:5333-7975 GCA_964529625.1 uncultured Muribaculaceae bacterium | reverse complement strand
TTGCATGTCTTAGGCATGCCGCCAGCGTTCATCCTGAGCCAGGATCAAACTCTCCAAAAAAATTTTTTGTTCGTTTGTATTTTCCTAACTTATTGAATTAACGTTTTGCTTAGTTTTCAAAGATCATTTCTGCTTTTTTAAGCATTAATACTATATCAAATGTTTTTACTTAAGTCAACACTTATTTCACTTCCTATAAACAAATTTACATTTTTCACTGAAATAAGGCAGTCTTTCACAAAAACATTACTAATATATCAAAAATAATTTGAAAAAGCAACTACTTTTCTTATTATTGACACTTTTTTTATAAAATTATAATTTATTACAAATAAAAAACATATTCCCTCTTTATTATATGCCTTTTATTTAACAACTTTACTTCTTTTTTTAATTTCTCGATATTTTTGATAATATTCTAAATTTTTCCCTTTATTAAAAACAATATCCTTTTTTTCGTAGCGCTCGATTAATTCATTTAGACCAATCTGAATAGAAGAATCAAGATCATCAGAATAATTCATTACTTTCTTATGATAATTATATTCCATTTTATCTAGCACTTTATATTCTCCACTAGGAAAAATTCTTAAATCTAAATCATAATCTATATATTTTATTGTATTTTCTTCTAATATATAAAAAGTAGCAATATTACAATAATAATAAATTCCTGTTTTTTTAAATTGAACAATAATATTATACCAAGCATCTTTAAAAAAATACATAATCGCTGGTTCTTTTGTTCTCCACGTATTACCTTTAGCTTCTATTACTAAAGTACAATCATTTCCAAAAACCATATAATTATCCTTTATATCTAACAGTAAGGCTTCATCCCAGGCCCGATGAATTTTTCCATTATGTTTATAACATTGAATTTGCAATTTATCTCCTATTTTTTGTTCTAACATTTTATTCTCCTTTTCTATATCTACTTAGAATAAAATATTAAGATTCTACCATTAATTTTAAAGCTTCTTTTAATTGTTTGTCTTTGCTCTCATCGCCACTTTCATAATACTCAAGATCTTGCTCAACTACTAAATCAGGTTCAAGTCCAATTCCATCTACAGATTTTCCTTTTGAAGTTAACCATTTCCTTGTCGTTAATTTATATTGATCTTGAGATGACAATTTATTAAGTTCTTGAACGGTTCCTTTACCAAAACTTTTGGTACCCACTATTTTTGCTTTTAATTCATCTCTAAGGGTTCCCATTAATAACTCAGAAGCAGACGCACTACCACCATTTGATAACAAGATTATTGGATATTGTTTAGTAATTGTCCCAGTTGAATAAGTTTTAGTCGTTCCATCTCTACTTTCCATTTGATAAATAACATGAGAAGAATCTAAAAATAATGATAAAATTCTTTCAACTGAACTTAAATGTCCCCCTGTATTCCACCTTACATCAATTATTAACCCATCTATTTTTTCCTTTTCTAATTTCTTTAACTCCTGTTTAAATTGTTCATAAGTATTTGAAGCAAATAATTCAATTTCAATATAACCAATTTTTTTATTATTTTCTTCATACATTTTACTAGAAACAGATTGCAATAAAATTAAATCCTTATATAATTCCTTAGTAATTAATTCTTCACCACGTTTAATTAAAATAGTAAAATTATTGTTTTTTTTCTTAACCGCATCAGTAAAATCTGAAGCCTCTTTATCACTAAAATCAACACCATCTAATTCTAAAAATATGTCTCCAGATCGAAGGTCAACCTTAGAGGCAGGGGAATTTTCAATAACGTTCATAACCTTTATTCCTTCTTCTACTTTAGCAATTTCAACCCCGATTCCGGTAAAACTTCCATTAAGATGAATATTAAAGGTTTCACTCATTTCTTGTTCTAAAAAAATGGTATACTTATCACCTAAGGATTCTAGCATTCCACTAATAGCACCATTAATAATTTCTTTTTTATCTATATCTTCATAGAAATTTTCAATAATATAATTATAACTATCTATTACATCTCTTAGTTCATTTGGTATATTATCAACATCTTTTTTATATAAAAACTTATCTCCTAACAACAAACCACTTATCATACTAACAATACATGTTAAAACTAACAATATAGAAATTTTTAACAATTCAAACGGTTCTTTAGTACTCCTTATTGTTTTATTTTCTTCTTCCATAATATACCCCATTTCTTTTAATCAATTAATTTTTTTAAATGCTCAATAATTTTTTCTCTTCCTTCATAAATTTTGTGAATCTTTTTATATTTTATTTTTAATAAGGTTGTTTCTTTAAACATAAGATTTTCAATATCAGAATCAGTTTTATCAGTAATATGTTTTTTATTAAAAGCGTTATTTATATTTACATTATATTTTTGCAAGGCATTTTCTTTACCCGAATATGAAATAAAATAATTATTATATAACGGATTATAAACATCATCTTCAAAGGTTACTAAAACATAATATTCACTTTCCTTTTGTTCTAACAAATTACCAAGAATAATTTCTTCAAATTGAATTTCCGCTTCGATTAAATCTTCTTTTTCTTTATTATCTTTAATCTTTTTATCAATAGAAACTTTAGTTAAAATAAAAAAGCCAAGATAAATTACTACTACACTTATTATTATTTTTATTAATTTAGATACTTCATC
>CAZGXD010000041.1:1768-5233 GCA_964529625.1 uncultured Muribaculaceae bacterium | reverse complement strand
GTATTTTCAGGCATATACATAGGATAAATAACATCATTTATTTTACTAACTGTTTTTACTTCTTCATTTATTACTGCCATTTCCATATTATCCTTAAGAGCAAAATGATTTTTATTATAAGTTGTTTTTAAATCAATCGTATTGAATTTCATTTTCATTATAACCTTATTTTCTTTATCTAAAACATGAACTTCTTTTATATTTATATCTTTATCAAGATAAATTTTTTGTTTTTCTAATTCTTTATTACTAGTATAGTTAACTTTGGTAGTAAATACATAGCCATTATCATTAGCCACAAATTCTTTTTCTTTATCATTTTTGATATCCATTAAGATTGTTTGTAATAAATAACTCTGAGAATTATTATATGGCCATTCACTTTGGAACTTAAAACTCTTATTAAGTGATGGCGTTAAGACATAAACACCGTCTTCATTTTTCAAAATTATTTGTTCATGATTATTTATTTTGTTCTTTAAACTAACGCGAAACTTATCATCGTTTTCATAAGAAACATCAACCTCATATTTATAAAGATCATCATTGTTTATCATTTCCAATTCTCCTACTAAATGATAACTTTTGGTTTCTTCTATTTTTTTTGTTAACTCTTTTAAAACATCCTTTTCTGAAGTTTTACGGCAACCAACCATTAATAAACTAAGTACCAGAATAAGAAATAATATTAATTTTTTTTTCATCTTTCCACCTCATATTTTATTTCATTTAATTATATGGATATTAGATTTAAAATATGAATGAATAATTTATTATTTTTGGTTTACAATAATTAATAATTGGGAAAGGGGAAAAATATGGAAACAATACAAAAAATAGCACTAACAATTACTATTATTGGTGCTATTAATTGGGGTTTAATTGGTTTGTTTGATTTTAATTTAGTTACTAGCCTTTTTGGTAGTGATACAATAATGACTAAAGTTGTTTATTCTTTGGTCGGTATTACTGGCTTAATTAACATTATAATTTTATTCAAACATATATCCTTTGATTAGAATTTATCATTTGATAAATTCTTTTAATTTGCTTTAATAATTTTTATTCTAACCTTTTTAGTTTTAGCAATATATTGAACTTTAACATCAGAGCCTTCAACTTTTACTTCAACTTCATGTTCTCCTTCTCCATAACCTTTTAAATCTAAATAAGCAGTTACCTCAGAAGCTTCAATATCTTCTAACACAGTCGCAACTCCTTTTAAACCAACAATAATTTCAACATCTTCTTTGCTTAACCCTTGAACAATATAAATATCATTTAAATTACGATATTCAATTTGAATATTGTTTATTTCCTTATCAATTGAATTTCCTACTAAAACATCAATCGTAGCGTTATTAACACTCATTGATTTAACTCCAACTGGTTTTGGAATTTCCATTTTGTATTGACGATCTTCTTTAAGACCATCAACATTTATTTCTAATGGTATATAATTTAAAGTTGATAGTGCTTCTTCATTACCATAAACTGTTACCATAGTTTCATTAACATCAATCGAGCTTATCGCTTTCCCAAAGCCCATTGTTCCAACTGGAATAACCTTAATCGGAAGATCCTTTTTCGGCGAAGTAATTTTAAGTTCCGTATTTATTTTAGAAGGAACTATTTCAACATCAACTATTTCCCCTTTATTATTATATGCTTTTAAGATTACATCTTTAAGAATAATCGTTCCTTCTTCTTGTTTAACTAAGTTACGAATATCAATTAGGGCTTTAACGGTTGCAACTTCTTTAAGTTTATATTCAGCCCCTTTAATAACCACTTTATCATTATTAACAATAACATCTTCAATAACCAATTTAGAAGATAAATTATCTTGATTTAATAAATCTATATTTAGAGTTCTCATTTCTGAAATTTTTGGATAAATAACAACCGTAACAATCGAGGGATTAACTTTATAATCTATTGATTGAATGGCTTGCTTATACGCAATTGGAACTTTATGAGTTCCAGCCTTCAACCCTGTTAAATCAATACTAACATCATGATTAGAAGATTGTTTAGCAAACATTAACTCTGCTCTTCGACCAATTAAAGTAATATCTACCGTGCTAGGAATTCCCTCAACTACAAAAGCCTCTTCATTATAGATTACTTTTACTTTTTGACTTTTTAAAACCTCAGCTGAGCTTTCTGAAAAAGCGATTATTTTTTGGTCAATTACTATAAACAAAGCAACTGAAAAAATCAAGGAAATAAACAATAAGGTATTTGTCTTAGATAGCCAACTTTCCATTTTTTTTCCTGATTTATCAAACTTACCTGTAATTAATAAAATAAATTTTGTAAGGGGAACAATTATTCTTTTTTCTATAAATGTCCAAATATAATTATAAATCTTTTTTATTGTTTTCCATATCCACTTCATCCTTCTCCCCCTCCTCATCATCTTCATCTATAAGCAATGACTTTTTAGGTCTTAATTCCTCTAAAAGTGTCAATTTTATTTCATCTATTGTTAAATTATAATGTAATTCCGAAGATATTGCTATTGATAAACGTCCTGTTTCTTCAGAACAAATAACAGAAATACAATCAGTTATTTCAGCTATTCCCAAAGCAGCTCGATGACGAGTTCCAAGTCGTTTACTAATTTTTAAATTTTCACTACTCGGAAATATTGCTCCCGCACTCGTTATTTTATCCCCTTGAATAATTACTCCCCCATCATGAAGAGGATTATTAGGAAAAAATATTGAAATTAATAATTCAGTCGAAATATCAGCATAAATTTTTTTTGATTTATCAATATATTCACTTAAACTTTGATCTCGTTCAATAATAATAAGGGCTCCTATTCTAGACTTTTTAAAATATTCAAGAGCCTGAACAATTTCATAAACTACCTTTTCTCTTTCATCAACGGTTAAACTTTTATGACGTCCTAACAATTGACTTCTTCCAAGTTGTTCAAGAACATTCCTAATTTCTGGTTGAAAAATAATAATCATTGCTAAAGGACCCCACATTATTGCATAATCAATTAAATACCCTATCGTAGCTAAATTTAACATTTCGCTTACTATTTGTAGCCCTAGAATAAATAAAATGCCCTTGAATAGTAAAATCATTTTTACATTTTTTCGTAAACTCTTTAAAACATAATATAAAACCATCCAAACTAGTAATACATCTATTAATTTTTTAAAGAATATTAATACCGTCTCTATCGTCATATAATTCCTCCAATTAATTCTCATAATAAATTATACCACATTAATTTCTTTTTTAACATAAGCACAAATAAAAATGTAATTATTTTATAATAATGTTATCGTTCAAGTTTGATGGTTGTGAAATAAAAGGGAATAGGATTGCTTTTTTTAACTTCAAACTTTAATAATTAGATATTTTTCTTAATATAAAATTTAAAAACTATTAAATATGTGCTATAATATAAAACTTAAAGGAGGGAAACAATGAAAAATGAAG
>CAZGXD010000041.1:0-1668 GCA_964529625.1 uncultured Muribaculaceae bacterium | reverse complement strand
CTGCAAACTGGTAAAGAAGAAGATTTTTTAGCAGAAATGAATTGGACTGATAAAGTTGTTTTGCAAAGTAAAATTAAAAACCTTTCAGATTTAGAAAAACAACAAGTTATTAGAGATGAAAAAAGATTAATTTCAATACTAGAAACATCTATTGAAAAAGATGTTGAAGAAGAAAATAAAAGAGAAGCTTTAAGTCAAGGTTTTGATAGCATTGAAGCATGGAGAAAACATCATAATGAAATTACTGATAGATTTCAAGATGACTTAGATTACAACAAAACAAAATAATTAGTTTAAATTACAAATTAAAAAGGATATTTCTATATCCTTTTAAAATTTCCAAGCACTTTCATCAGTTTCATCAGTTTCAATAACTGCTTCTTCAATATTAGGCTCAATAATATTTTCAACCTTAATAGGTTCAATATCCTCTGAAATTTCATTATCAATCGGTTCTTCTTCCACTTCCATTATTGGTTCAACTTCATTATCTTCAAATGTTTCTTCAATAATTTCGGTTGTTTCTTCACCTATCTCGGTCTTTTTACTTAATGATTGCATCCAATCATCATCTTCAATTACAACCCCACTATCAATTTGGGCTTCATTATTTTTATCTTCTTCAATTGGTGGCTCAATAGGAATTTCTTCTTCAACTTCTGGAATTACCTTTTGCTTTTTTGTTTTTTTAGAACGTGGTTCCTTTTTTACCTTTTTTTCAAATTGTTTACGTCCAAAATTTGTTTTTTCAGCAATATACCCAATTAGTGCCATAAATAAAATAACACCAATTACAATAAACCAAACATAATTATCATAAATAAAATCCATTTTAATCCTCCTACCTTATATTAATATAGTATCACTTCTGATTATTTTTAGCAACATATTTCAAAATATAATTTTATAATAATTTACATAATTTCATTTTTTAAAAGGAAATTAATAATTGTTTCTTCATTTTTTGTTTTTGGGGTTAAAATATCAACTATTTTTCTTTCTTTAACAATTAAAATATTTGTTTGTTCAAGCAAATCTTTATTAGATTTTAGTTTTTCATTTAAAATAGTATTTAATTTAGGTGCAACTATACTCATATTATTAGTAGCATCTATAACTATTATTTCATTAGTTAAATCCTTTTCTAAAACTATTTTTTTTATCACCCTATCAATTACTAAAGTTTCTTCATAATTACCATCAACAATATAAATAACAGTATTAGGGTTTTCTAATAAATAATTATCTAACTCTTCTATTTTAAGTTCATAAAGAACCTTATATAACGGCGATCCTTCTTTATAATAATCTTTTTCAATATTATATTTTTTTGCCAAGTGAAAGGTAATAAAAACTGTAGATACAATAATAATAGCTAAAATTATATAATTTTTAACTGGTATTTGTTTTTTTTCCATTCTCTTCACCTCTTATTATAATATTAACACATTTTGGGGTTTTTTCAAGTCAAACCCTATAACTCTATAATATATATGACCTTACTTATAAGATTATTACTTTTAATTTGATTCTTCTATTTTTATTTCTTCAATAGTTACTATTGGTAATTTAATTGCTTCTTCATTTAAATACTTTTTAAATTTTTCTCTAAATAATTCCAACTCTTTAATAATACTATCTGGATATATTCTTTTACTTGTTTTTATT
>CAZGXD010000040.1:0-8204 GCA_964529625.1 uncultured Muribaculaceae bacterium | reverse complement strand
TTCACTCTATTTCACCACCATTATTTGTTTTTTAAGGTTAAATCCTTTTTACAAAGTTTAAAACATTCAATAAATCTCTTTACATCTTCTTTAGTTGTTAACGCTGATAAACAAATTCGTAAACTACTACTAGCTAATTTTTCATCTTTAGTTACTGCATATACTGATTGTGAAGCACTGTCGCCACTTGAACAAGCACTTTGAGTTGAAATAAATATATCATATTGTTCAAGAGCATACACAATTGAATCAGGCTTAATGCTAGGAACACTTATATTAATAATATGAGGGATTGAATACTCATTACTATTAATAATAACTCCCGGTTCTGATTTAAGTTCATTAATTAAATATTCATTTAGAGTCTTCACATATTTATAATTTTGCTCAATATTTTCAGTTGCTAATCTTAATGCTTTTGAACAAGAAACTATTAATGGTAAAGCCGGAGTACCACTTCGATAATTAGTGGTACTTTTTCCACCATGGATTAATGGTTCTAACTCAATTTTTTCTTTTTTTATTAAGACACTTATTCCTTTTAAACCATAAAATTTATGGGGTGAAAAAGTTGCTAGATCAATATTACTAATATCTAAATCTACTTTACCAACGTTTTGAGTCATATCAACATGAAAAAAACATTTTGGATACTTTTTAAGTAGTAATCCAATTTCATTAATTGGTTGTAATAGTCCAATTTCACTGTTAACAGAAACAACTGATACTAAAATAGTTGTCTCTTTCATTAAACTCTCTAAACTTTTTAAATCTACTAACCCGTTTTCATCTAATTCAACAAAATCAATCTCAAAACCTTGTTGCTGTAAATAATTTAAAGGTCCATACACTGAAGCATGTTCAAGTGGGGTCGTTATTATATGTTTCCCCCTATTTTTATATTTATTGGCAATTCCTTTAATAATTAAGTTATTAGATTCTGTTGAGCCACTTGTATATATTATTTCTTGTGGTTTTATTTTTAAAATATTAGCAATTTGCTCAGTTGCTTTATCAATTAAATGTTTTGATTCTACCCCCAAGCGATGAATTGAATTAGCATTTCCAATAAAATCATTACATGCTTTTACATATGTATCTAAAACTTCTTTATTAACTGGAGTCGTTGCCGAATAATCTAAATATATCATTTCTATCACCTATTTTATTATAGCATTTTAATTTTATTATGCCAAAGAAAAAATCACGATGTGATTATTTATTATCTAGTTTTTCTTTTATTATTTTACTAACTAACCCCATATCAGCTTTACCTTTCACTTGTGGCATTACTAATGCCATTATTTTACCAATATCTTTTTTTGAAGTTGGATTTACTTGTTCAAATATTTTTAATATCACTTGTTCAAGTTCTTCTTCAGTTAATTGAAGTGGTAAATACTTTTCTAAAACCTCTATTTCTTTTAAAGTCTTTTCAATTAAATCTTGACGATTGCCTTTTTCAAATTGCTCGATTGATTCTTTTCTTTGCTTTATTTGTTTAATAACAATGGATGATACTTCATCATCATCAAGTTCCTTTTTTTGATTTAATTCTTCAAGTTGAATCGCTCCTTTTAATAATCTAATAACCGATAACGAATCTTTATCTTTATTTTTCATTGCTTCAATCATATCTGAAGATATTTTTTGCCTCATATTTGCCTCCTTAAAAAATATTTAGATATTATCTATTTTTTTGATATTTTTCCCTTTTAGCCCTTTTAGCCTTTTTTCTTATACTCGGCTTAGTATAATACTCTTTTTCTCTAATTTTTTGAAGGAGTCCATTTTTTCCGGCTTTTTGTTTAAAATGTTTCAGGGCTTCATCAACTTTCCCATTTTTAACAACAACCTTTGTCATTTAAATCCCTCCCTTCCAACTACTAATATTATAGCACTATAATTGTCGTATTTCAATTGATACCAATAAGTTAAACTATTTTTTTATTATTAATTTAAAAAGCACTAGAATTTTCTAGTGCTTCTATCTTAGCATATCTTACCTTCGACAATATATCTTATTTTAGTTCCTACATAAGTGCCTAATGAAAAAATCATTTTTACGATTAATTCAACTATTGGGATAATAAAGGGACTTAATATTATTAAAATAATAAGAGCCACTATTTTTTTATGTTCTTTTATAATGGACATAAATTATTACCCACCAAACGCCTAATTGCAGTCCCTAAACTACGACCTAAATCAAGTAACACACTTGCCCCACGGGCTAATGAATTAATAAGACTTCCCGATATAGTAAGACCACCTTCAATATTAAGTAATTCTTCTTTTGTTAAAATATACATTTTTTGCCTCCTTTTCTTTAATTACATTTTAATGGACGAACATAACCATCAATAACACCAATTAAAAAGATAATCCCTCCAACAATTAATAAGCCTGTCCCGATTGAAATCGCTCCACCTCTAATTGATAAAAGTTCTTTTTCTGTTAGATTATACATTACATCATTCCTTTCTTTAATTTATTAACTAATTCTTTTATTAAAGTTGTTTTTGGTAATTCAAATTTCATTACCACTGGTAAATTATCATATTTAAATTCTTTCGATAAAACAGGGTTTAAAATAACCTCATAATATTTTTGTTCTTGTTGATCAATATAATAAATTTGCCCGACATCATTAATCTTAAAATCAATATTATTACCATTAATTAGTAATTTCCCTATTTGAATTTCTAATAAATCATCTTCTAAAATTAAGGTTTTAATTAAATACTTATCTTCTCCTTTTATTACATTCCCACGATAATTTAAATATCTAGGATATTTATAGCAAGTACTTACAATTATAAATACAATGAAAGTAATTATTAAAATAGTTATAAAAGATATTATTTTTTTAGGAACTTGACTATAGATTATAAATGATGAATTATTAAGATTATCATTCATGTTTACAAACCACCCTTTTCAAACGCCCTTCTTTTAGTTCAATAACTTTATCAAATAAATCCATATTTTCTAACCGATGAGTTACAACAATAATAGTTTTGTCATGATATTTATTAATTACCCTTTTTAAAATTCTTCGTTCTAAATTAATATCCATTTGATTTAATCCCTCATCAATAATTAATAAATTAAAAGGTTTTAATAAGGCTCTAGCTAAAACTATTCTTTGTTTTTCACCACCAGATATATTATTACCATTTTCTTCAATTAACATTTTATAACCAACATTATTATTTTTTATTATTTCATCAACTTCACACATTTTAGCAATATCTAAAAACTCATTTGTATTAGAATTATTTATTTTTAAATTTTTTTCTAAAGTTTCAGTAAATAACATTTCTTTTTGAGAAACATAGGAAATATTATTCTTATAATTTTCTAAACAATAATCATTAATATCTATTTCATTTATTTTTACTTGACCACGATTAACCTGATAATACTTCATTAATATTTTTAGTAACGTGCTTTTCCCACTACCACTATCTCCTATAATTAAAACCTTTTCTTGATTTTTTATTTTTAAGCTTATATGTTTCAACACATAATCTCGATCATTATAAGTATAATTTAATTTATCTAAATAAATATCCCCATTAATTGAAGATTCAACAATTCCTGTTTGTTCTGGTTCATAAAAGATATCAATTATTCTTCGTAAGGCATTATTAGCTTCTTTAACACTACTATCTAAATCAACAACATTTCGAATCGGACCAAGAAAATAAGTTAACAAGGCATTAAAGGTTAGTAATTGACCAAGCGTTATCACTTGATTATTAACTAATCTAACTCCCAAATAAATAATAATAATAAAACCAATATTATTAATCAATTCTTTAACTAGGTATTGGTAATTATAACTTTCTTCAAACTTTTTAATTTGTTTTAATAATTGAACATATTTATTTTCTAATTTACTAATTACCTTTGTTTCTATATTAATTCCCTTAACAGTTTCAAACCCACTAATACTTTCAACCATATAAGAAGTAACTTCTGCCTTTTTTATTTGAATTTTATTTATATAATTACTAAAAATTGATTTGAAAACTAAAATATTTATAATATATAAAATTAATAAAATTAAAGCGACTATAAATAAGGAAGTACTAATAAAGATTAAAAAAACAAATGACAATAGAGTAAGTGGTAAATCAATAAAAAGAGTATAAGCAACTTTACTAATCATTTCCCTAACCGTACCTAAATCATTAATTCTTGAGATTACTTCTCCAGTCGTACGATTACAATAATAATTATAAGGAAGTAAAATAATTTGTTTAAAGGTTTCCATCGTTAGCATAATATCTATTTTTTGATTTAAATAAATCAAAACTTTATTTCTAAAAAAGTCAGTTATAATTTTCAAGAAATGAACGAGAAGAAAAATAACAAAAATAAAAGTTAAGTATTCTTTTGAGTTTGAATAAGCAATCCCATCAATCATATATTTAAAATAAAATGATACTACAATTGAAAAAATGGTCAAAAATAAAGATAAGAATAATATATTAACGAATTCTTTTTTACATTTTTTTATAATAGTCATTACAAATTTTAAAAGCGAAAAGTTATTTTTATAGAGAGGGAGTTTATATATTGGGTACATAAATATAATTATTTTATTCCACATTTTTTCAAATTCAGTGAAAGAAATTCTTTTTATTTTACTAGCTGGATCAGCAATTAAAATTGTTTTTTTCTTGAAGTTTATTTCATAAATAACAAGATAATGATTATAAGATTGGTCGATTGTAACATGAACAATTGCTGGTAAAACTATATTATCTTTATTTAAAATGTCTAATTCACATTTTATACCTTTAGCATCTAAGCCAATTTGCTTTGCTGTTTCAATTAAATGATAAGCCGTGGTTCCTGTTTTGGTTGTTTTTGTCATACTGCGCAGCTGTTCAACTCCAACATTACCCTTATAATATTTAATTATCATTAATAATGATGCGACTGCACAATCATTAATTCCATCTTGCTTAACAAATGGATACTTTAAAAACATTTACTTACCTCCTTACTAATAACATACTAAGAAGATTGTTAATTTCCTTTAAAAAAGGAAACCTTAGTTCCTTTTTTCTAATATTCTTATTTTTTTATTACCATAATTTTTTTCGGTTATAATTTTAAAATTATGATTATCTATTTTCTCATCAGTATATTCACAGATAACTTGTCCATCCTTTTTTAAGAGATTATATTTAATTAATTGCTCTAATACTTGATTAATTAAATAAAGGTTATAAGGAGGATCTAAAAAGATCAAATCAAACTTTATTTTATTTTTAGAGCATAATTTTAGAAAATCTAAATAATCAAGATTAAATAAATAATATTCTTCGGTTATTTTGATTGTTTCTAAATTGGTTTTTAAAAGCAAAAACATTTTTTTATTCACTTCAACGAAATAGCACTTTTTACTACCATTGCTTAAAGCCTCAATTCCTAAAGAACCACTCCCAGCAAAAAGATCAAGAACAGTACTATTCTTTATTTTAGTTTGAATCATTGAAAAAAGGGATTCTTTGACCCTATCCATAGTTGGACGAGTTCCTACCTGATTATACCCTTTAATTTTTTGTCCTTTATATTTACCACTTATTACTCTCATATCTTCTCCTATTATTTATTTAATGATGAAAAAAGGGTTGAAATTAATTCAAAACTCTCAACTATACGATTTACTCGATCAATGGGACGTAGTTCATAAGTTTCTTTTACTTCTTCTTCAAAATTTTTAAAAGTTTCCGGATTCCTATTTAAAATCTTATACCAATGGGAATTCTCTCTAATGTGTTTTTGATAAGTTGGATTTTTTTTGATTTTAAATTGAATTTCTAAAATCATTAATCTTCAAAACTTTTATATAAAGGGCGAGGTTTATATTCTTCTTTTGGAGTTTCTTCTTTATTTTTAGAAGTAAAATCTTGTAACACACTAACTACCCTTTGAACACTATCGATTCCTGACTGAACAGTCGCTATATCAATATTTTTAATCCAATCAACTATCTCATTAAAGCCCATTGTTCCAATCGCAGAGGTTGTCGCATCTGCCACCCTATCATTATTAAAATTAAGATAAGGCTTCCAAATATTATCTTCAGTCCCATATAAATCATACATTTCATAAAACTTTTGCCAAGTCATTTCATTTGTTTTAACATATTGAATTAAACTTGGATTCTCTTTAACAAACTCTTTAAAAGCATCTAATTTATCCATTATAACCACCTATAACAGTATATGATATCTCTTTCAAAAGTTGTATCATTACCCTAATTCATTAGTTCTAATTATTATTTCTTTTAAAAATGGGTTTTTAATTTTGTCAATATCTTGATGGTGCCTTAAAAAAAGCAAACTATCTTCTTTCGCTTTTAATAACAGCTGATAATCTTGTTTAATATTAGCAATTTTAAAATTCATATCCCCACTTTGACGAACTCCAAATAGATCTCCACTTCCTCTTAATTTAAAATCTTCTTCACTAATAATAAAGCCATCATTAGTTTTAGTTAAAATTTCTAATCTTTTGGTTTCATAATCACTTATTAAAATACAATAAGAATCTAAATTACTACGACCAACTCGTCCTCGAAGTTGATGCAAAGTCGATAGCCCAAAACGATAACTATCATAAATAACTATCATTGTCGCATTAGCAACATCAATCCCTACTTCTATTATTGTTGTACTTATTAAAATTTGAATCTTATTATTTTTAAATTGCTCCATTATTTCTTCTTTTTCTTCATTACCCATTTTGCCATGCAAACTTTTAATTTTAAAATGACGTCCAAAAGCATAATTAAGGTTTTGCTCTATCTTTTCTATCCATTCCATATCAAAATTATTGCTCTCTTCGATTAAAGGTACTACCACATAAATTTGATGTTTTCTTTTTAATTCTTGATACATTAATTTTAAAACATCCATTTCTTCAGTTTCCTTTTTTAAGATGGTAATCACATTTTTACGTCCTTTTGGCATTGTTTTTATATTCGATATATCCATATCACCATACAGGGTTAACGCATAAGTTCTTGGTATTGGGGTCGCACTCATATATAGAATATCAGGATTTTCACCTTTATTTCTAAAAGCATTTCGTTGATTAACCCCAAAACGATGTTGTTCATCGGTAATAACCAAACCTAATTTATAATAATCTAAATTATCAGTAATTAGGGCATGAGTTCCAATTAAAATATCAACTTCCCCCTTTTTTATCAGATGGGCAATTTTTTCTTTTTCACTTTTCTTTAAATTACCAGTAAGAAGATAAATTTTAAGATTATAATTTTGAAATATTTGTTTTATTGTTTCATAGTGCTGAAAGGCTAATACCTCAGTTGGTGCCATCATCGCACTCATATACCCACTAAGATAATTAATATACATAGAAATTATAGCAACAATTGTTTTTCCACTACCAACATCTCCTTGAAGTAACCGATTCATTTTATTATTGCTTATTAAATCATTATATATATCATTAATAACAATCAGTTGATCTTCAGTTAATGAAAAAGATAAGGTTAACATAAATTCTTTTACTTTCTTAAATTCAATTTCCCTTTTTATGCCTCTTTTTTCATTTTTTCCTAGTTTTAAGTAATTCATTTGTAGCATAAATAAAAATAATTCTTCATATTTTAATCTTTCAATTGCTTTTTCTAATTTCTTATTATTAGTTGGATTATGAATTTCTAAAAGAGCTTCCTTTTTATTCATAAAATTATATTTAACAATTATTTCCTCAGGCAAATAGTTTTTTGGTTGGTATTTCTCTAATACTTCAAAAATATAACTTTTTATTTTAGAACCACTAAGACCATAAGTAGCATGATATACCCCTTCTATTTTTTCAATATTACCAAGTTCTTCAAACCTAATATCACTGGCTATTATATTATTATGAAACTTATCATATTTACCAATAACAGTTACTTTAGTTTTAATATTTAATTTAGGTTTTAAAAAAGCCCGATTAAAAATAATAACATTTATTAATAATTGTCCGACATTTAATCTAAAAGTCATTTTATTTCTTTTTTGTTTAAAATAAGTTATATTAGGAATACTTTCAATAATCCCATCAATAATTATTTTATCATCTTGTTTTAGATTTTTAAGATCACTTCTTTTTATTACTTCATAGCGAAAAGGATAAAAATTAATTAATTCATCAATATTATT
>CAZGXD010000039.1:6056-8523 GCA_964529625.1 uncultured Muribaculaceae bacterium | reverse complement strand
AGGATTATAAACTTAGTGATCTTTTAAATCATTTATATAAATATTTAGAGACTTTTAAAATTAATGAAATTATTAATAAAAATAGCCCGGAAACTTGGAATGAATTTATTGATATTCTAAATAATCTTTATTCTATATATGAAAATGATGATTTAAGTTTACAAGAATTATATGAAATTTTTCAATATTTTTTTAATAAAAGTAATCAAAAAAATCATTATTTAGATGAAGTTTTAGTTGGTAATCTTAAGATTATTAATTCTTTAGTCCCTAAAGTTGTCTTTTTTATTGGTGTTAATGAAGGTCTTGTTCCTAAACAAGAAAAAGCGAATCTATTATTAAATCATTTAGAATTAAATCAATCTTATCAGAATTATCCTCAATTTGATAAAATTTTAATTGATCAATTTGAAACCTTTTATACTATTATTTGTCCTAGTGATAAAATATATTTAAGTTATTGTAAGATTTATAAAGATGGTTCAAAAGTTAATGAAGCTCCACTTATTAAACAAATAAAAAATATGTATCAAGAACAGCCAATTTATAATCAAGAAAAATCAAATGAAATAATTGGCTTGAAAAATTTAACCTATAATCATTATTTAACCTTTGATAATTTAAATTTAATAGATACTTTAAAAACTTATTTTAGTGTTCACCCTGATTATCAAGAATATAATAAGTTAATTGCTTATCTTCCTAATTTTTATAAAGTAAATAAAGTTAATTTAACTCATCTTGATTATTTATCATTAAGTCCAAGTTCAATGGATACATATAATTACTGTGCTTTTCAATATTTTTGTAAATATATTCTTAAATTAAAAAAAGATGAACCATTTAAATATGATTATTGCTTAGTTGGAACATATATTCATTATCTTCTTCAAAACCTTGTTCATCAAGGAGCAACTAGAGATAATATTAAAGGATTATTAGCCTTTTTAAAAAACGAATTTATAAAAACTAAAGAAATAGAAGTTTCTAATCTTATTGATTATATGTTTAATAATCTCAATCGTAGTCTTTTAAAATTATGGCCACTTATTTATGATGAATTAAATAATAATAAATTTGTTCCTGAAAAACTCGAATTTAATTTATCATCAGCTAGGGATAGGGCTTTAGTATTAAAATATAATCAACTTCCTATTTATATAAATGGAATTATTGATCGAGTTGATAAATATGATGATTATATTCGAGTTATTGACTATAAAACAGGTAAAAAGGAACTTGATTTAAATGATTTAGTTCAGGGCTTAAATTTTCAACTTTTGATATATTTGTTATTTTTTAAATATTCTGAACCAACTTTAAAACCAGCTGGAGTTTTTTATCTACCCTCATTAGTTAAATATGATAATATAGAATTTAAACCAGATAACTATCGTTTAACAGGAATGTTTCTCAATAAAGATAAAATTATTGAAGCTTTAGGTGGGGAAAATATTAATCATTATGTTGATGCTTATAGTCGGAATAAATTTAAAGAAAAAGTTTTATTTGATTCTTCAGATATGGAAGAATTATTGGATTTTACTGAAACTAGTCTACTTAAAACAGCAAGTAAGATTCTTAATGGAGAAATAGAAGTGAATCCTTTTAAAAATAATAATTTTTGTCAATATTGCCCATATCAATCAATTTGTGGGATTGAAGAAAATAGTAAAAATTATCGTTTTTTTAAAAAATATACAGAGAAAGAACAATGGGAAATAATAAGGGGGCTAAAGGATGAATTGGACTAAAGAACAACAATTAGCCATTGAAACAAGAGAAAAAAAATTAATCGTAAGTGCGGCTGCGGGTGGGGGAAAGACAGCTGTTTTATCGGCTAGAATTATTGATTATTTAGTAAAAGGGGGAAGAATTGATAAATTATTAGTGGTAACTTTTACTAATCTTGCTGCTAGTGAAATGAAAGAAAGGATTAAAAAAAATTTAAATCAAGTTCTTATTAATAATCCCAATAACCTTCATTTACAACAACAATTATTATTGATTGAACAAGCTTCAATTATGACAATGGATGCTTTTTATAATAAATTAATTAAAGAAAATTTTATGTTTTTAAATATTTCTCCAGATTTTAAAATTATCGATGAAATGGAATATTTAATCATTAAAAACAACAAGGCTCGAGAATTAATCGAAGAATTAATGGGAAATAATAAAGAGATAACTAATTTACTTGATAATTTTGTTAAAAATTTTTCTACCCTATTTTCATCTTCCCAATATTCAGGCAACTGAACATAACTTCCTGAAATCATAATATTTTTCATTTTGATTCTTTTTTCAATTGTTTTTAACAATTCTGTAATTTCATCATAACTATCAACTAGAACGGCTTGTATACCATATCTTTTTAAATCATTAATTTTTAATTCTTGTTTGATTTTCTCATAAATATATGTTTCATGTCCATTTCTACCCTCATAATCACTTTCATCTATCTTTT
>CAZGXD010000039.1:2411-6046 GCA_964529625.1 uncultured Muribaculaceae bacterium | reverse complement strand
GTCTTTGGAGTGAAATTTTATATCAAGAGTTAGAAATAGATTTTAATAGTTATTTAAATTTATATTTAGAAGTTATTGAGGAAATTAAATATGATGATATTTTATTTGAAAAACTTGATTCCTTTATTAATGAAGAAAGTAAATTCTTTGATAAGATAATTGTAGCAATTAAAGAGAAAGATTTAGAAACAATTATAACACTAGTAAAAACTTTTGATTTAAAAAGGTATCCTAGTATAAAAGGATATGCTAATTATCCTTTATCGTTAAAAATTAAAGCAATGCGAATAGGATTTAAAAAACTATTGAAAAATTATAATGAGCTTTTAACTAAAAAAGAAAACTTTCAAGCTGATATAAAAACTATTAATATGATTATTAAAGAATTAGTAATGGTAACTAAACTTTATCGAGAAAAATTAAAACAAATAAGAGAGAAAGATAATTTTTATAGTTTTGATGATATTCCTCCTCTAGTTTTAAAATTATTAATAAAAGATTATGATTTTGAATCGGGACAAATAACTAAAACTGAAGTAGCTCTTGATATAGAAAAGGAATTTGATGAAATTTTAATTGATGAATTTCAAGATACTAATTTAGTTCAAAATTTAATTTTTTCTTGTTTATCTAAAAATGAAAACAATTTATTTATTGTTGGTGATGTTAAACAAAGTATTTATGGTTTTAGGGGGGCAAGACCTGATTTATTAATTAAAGAAAAACAAAAGGCTTCTAAAAATCAAACTTCTAAATTAATTACTTTATCAAAAAACTTTAGAAGTCGAAAGGAAGTATTAAATTTTTGTAATTATTTATTTTCTAAAATAATGTCAAATTATTATGGGGAAATTGACTATAGTGAACCTGAATTTTTAAATTTGGGAGCCTATTATTTAGATAATAAAAATAATGAAGTTGAACTTCATTTATTAACTGAATTAACAAGTCCAAAAATGGAATTAAAAGAAACTGAACTATCTAATCAAGAAAAAGAAGCCTCTGTGATTTCTAATCGAATTAAAGAGTTATTTGATAGTAATTATCAAGTATTTGATCCTGAAAATAAACAATATCGACCAGTATTACAAAGCGATATTGCCATTTTATTAAGATCACCTGGAGAATTTGGAAACCTTTTAAAAGATACTTTAATTAATAATGGCTTTAATGTCTATACAAATAGAACCCCAATTTATTTTAATAATTATGAAATAAAATTAGTTATTGCTATTCTTAAAATTATTAATAATCCTTATGATGAAATTTCATTGGTTGCTGTAATGCGTAGTCCTTTATTTGCAATTTCTCCTGATTTATTAATGAAAATAAGAAATTTAAACCAACATAATAATTTATATTCTAATGTATTACAAATGAAAGATAATCTTTTGATTGCTAATTTTTTAGAAAAACTTAATTGCTACCGATTAAAAGCTAAAACTTTAAATATAAGTAAATTACTAAATTATATTTATAATGATACTAAAATAATGGCTATTATGAGTGCATTGGATAATGGAAAAATTAAGATAAAGAATCTTTTAGAAATGATTAATCATGCTAATAAATATATTGAAAATAATGAGCCTAGTCTTTATAATTTTATTTTTTATATTGATACTTTAATTGATAATAATTATAGTTTTGAAGGAATTAATCCTGCTACTGAGAAAGATAGTATTTTTATAACAACAATTCATCAAGCAAAAGGGCTAGAATTTCCAATTGTAATTTTACCTAGACTTGATAAAGAATTTAATTTTAAAGATTTAATAGAAGAACTTTTAATAGATAATAATTATTATTTGGGTTTTAAACTTAGAAATCATAATAATTTTACTATTAATTCAAATTTAATTTTAGAATTAATAAAAAAGGAAAAGAAAAACAGACAATTAGCAGAGGAATTAAGAATTTTTTATGTTGCTTTAACTAGAACTAAAGAAAAATTAATTATGACTGGAATTATTAAAAATCTTAAACAAAAAATAATAGAAACTAATAGCTTAATTGGTAGTGATCCTAACCTTTCTTTAGCCTATTTAAAAACAGCAAAATCAATGATGGACTGGGTCCTACCAGTTGCAATTAAACATCATACTCAAAATGAACTACATGAACTAGGGGAAATAGATATTAAAACATATTATAATCCACTTAATTTAAAAGTTTATCTTAAGGATTTAAATAATCTTATTTTAAATAAAGAAAATTTTAAAACAAAAGAAGTTAAAAAAGTTGATAATCAAGCCTTAATTAAATCACTTAATTATAATTACCCATATGAAAAAATTAATTATAAAACTAAAATGAGTGTTAGCGAATTAAATATAACTTCTAGAAAACCTTTAAAACCTATTTTTGTTGATGATAAAAAGCAATTAATAGTTGGAACTACCTATCATAAGATATTAGAACACTTGTCATTTATTGATTATAATTTTCAATCTTTTAAAAATGCTGTTTTAGAATTGGTAAATAAAAACATTATAACTAAAGAAGAATTAAATATAATTAATTTAAATAAAATTTTCAATTTTTTTAAACATCCTTTCTATGTAACCACAATATATAATAAGGCAATTAAAAAGGAAGTGCCATTATTTTTTACAATGAAAATCAATGAAATAGATCACAATTCAAAAAGGGAAGATGAATTAATAATTGATGGGATAATAGACTTAGTTATTGAAACTGAGACAATAATTTATATAATTGATTATAAAAGTGATATCATTAGTAATGAAGAAGAATTAATTAATAAATATAAAAAACAATTAGATTTATATGAATATGCTTTAAGAAAAAAAACAAAAAAAGAAATATCTAAATATTTATATTCTTTTCATTTAGGCAAGTTTATAGAACTTAATTCTATTGTTAATTAATATTTCAATATATACATCATGAAGATTAAATTAATAGCATATTATTTATTAGTTTTAAGTATAAATATAAGGTAATTATAAAAAAAACATTCTTTTTTTATTTAATGCTTGACTATTGTTTTAATATATGTTAAAGTATCTTTCGAAATGAGGGGGAATATATATGTATAATGAGAAAAACAGTGAATTCTCAATTAGGGATATAGTTTTACAATTATTATTTGTAGTGTTATTTGTATTTATATTGTTATGGTTGTTTCCAACTAAAACAGATGTAAATAAATTAGCAGATAAACTTACAAAAAATGGTTCAGAATCATCTTTAGATATTTTATTTGATAAAATATTTAATGATAATATGTTTGCAATGAAAGATGCAGCAAAAGACTATTTTACTAAGGAAAGAGTTCCAAAAAAAGCAGGAGAAAGTATTACTATTACTTTAGGGCAAATGTTAGATAAGAAATTATTATTACCATTTGTAGATAAAGATGGTAGACAATGTGATTTAACAAAATCTTATGTTGAAGTTACTAAAATAAATGATGTTGAATATACAACTAAAATTAATTTAGATTGTAATGAGGTAAGTGATTATATTTTAGTACCAATGGGTTGTTATGATTTTTGTGATACGGTAATATGTGAAAAAACAACAACTGCACCTGTTATTAGCACACCAAGTCCTAAAAAAGAAACAGTTAAACCAAAACCGGTACCAGTTCCAAAACCAGAGCCAAAGCC
>CAZGXD010000039.1:0-2311 GCA_964529625.1 uncultured Muribaculaceae bacterium | reverse complement strand
CCAGAACCAGTACCAGTACCAGTAGAATATCTTTATGAATATTCTAAAACAGTTCCAGAAACATATTCAGATTGGAGTAATTGGTCAGGTTGGAGTACAACAAAAACAGAATCAACAAAATTAATTGAAGTTAATACAAAAATAGTAGAAAATTCAATTAAAGAAAAAGTAGCAACTAAAAAAATAACTAAAGAAATTCCATATACAGCAACTGAAAAGGTTCATGTTGACAATATCATAACAAAAACTTGTGCTAAATGGGGTACAGTAAAGGCATCATGTGGTACAGTTGTTAAAGGTAGTGATTGGGTATATTCACATACTATTAAATCATCTACTTTACCAAGAGATACAGCAACAACTAAATATATAGAAGTTAAAAATCCAGCTGGTGATCCAATTAGATGTAAAAGTAATTGTAAATTATCTTATTCAAGTTATAAGGTTTATACAAAAACAATTTATGTTATTAAAGAAAGTTCTTATGTTTGTGTTGATTACGATATAACAGTAACACCTTTATATATCGATAAGCCAGTTACAAAATATAAAACAGAAGTAACTTATGAACCAATTTATGGTTATGTTATTAATAAAATTCCTTATTATCAATTTAGAACTAGAAATATTATTAATGGTTATGTTGATGTAAAATGGGGAGATTTTAATGAAAAACAATTATTAGATAATGGATATTACTATACAGGAAATAGAAAAGAAATTAATTAAAATTAGAGGGGGTATAGAAAATGACAGAAAATGAAAAAAATAAAAAATTTAAAAAGATAAAAGATTTAAAGCATAGGGGTAAAATAGGGTTTGCTAGTGGTGCGATTATTGCTTTATTACTTACTCATAAAGGATGTGTACTTCAAAAGGGATGTCAAAAAACAGAATTAGAAAATCCTGAAGATTTTAAAAAATACATTCATTCACTTGAAATAGAATTTAAAAATCCTTTAGAGTTGATATTTAAGGAACCTATTAAAGTTGATATATGTAATAAAACTTGCGATAAAATTTGTAATAAGAAACAAGTAAAAGTAGTTGAAAAAAAAGTAGTTACACCGAAAGAAATTGTGGTTACTCAAAAACAAGAAAAAGTTGTTGAACAACAAATAATTGAAGAACAAGTAATTGAACCAAAAACAATTAATACAAATGTTTTTGCACCTAAAATTACTATAGTAAATCCAACTCAAGAAAAAGTAGTTCAGGAAAAAGTAGTTCAAGAAAAAATAATTCGAGAAGAAAGAATTAAAGAAAAAGTAATAATTGAACAGATAACTGAAACAAAAGAAAAGGAATGTCCAAAGGAAAAACAACCAAAGGAAAAACAACCAAAGGAAAAACAACCAAAGGAAAAAGAAGGAATAATAGGTATAATTGAAGTTGTTGAAGTTGTTTTACCACCAAAAGAAGAAACAAAAATACCTATATTAGAAGAAATAGCAAAAGAGAATCAAAAAGAAATTCAAAGAGGAAATGCTTATCAAATGGGAGCTCAAGCTGGAGCAACTCAATGTTATGAAGATGGGGCTTTAAATAGAACATTTAATAATAACCCACAAATTGATTTAAGTAATTTCGATGAAGATGCTCGAAAAGAATATATTGCTGGATTTAAAGAATATTATACTTCTTCTGGATATCAAGATGGGCAAGCGTTAACAGGTGGTACAATTGAGCATATTGAAATAATTGATTATAATGAAAATGTTTCTTCACAAAAGAAGGGAAATAACAACATTGCAGGTTTAAATGATTTAAAAGAAACTTTATATAATTCTGAAGAAATTCCTTCTGTTGATAATTCTTATTTAGAAGAAAAGGAACTACCAACAGTAAATGAAAGCAACATTCCGTCAGGTTTTTACGAAAAGGATGGTAAAATCTATGATGAGAATGGTTATGAAGTTCAATCATTTGCTGAATCAAGTAATGAAAATATTTCTACCAATGTTTCAAATGGAGTTTTACAAGAACAAAACGAAACTTATCTTAATAACAAGACTTATGTAGATGAAAAAGGAATTAAAACAACTGAGGAAATAATAATGGAACCAGGTTTTTATGAAAAAGACAATAAATTGTATAATAAAAACAATTCTGAAATTCAATTTAATGAACCTAAAGAATCTACTAATGTAAATCAAGATATTGCTGCTTTACAAACATTAAGAGAAGTATTAAATGATACAATCGATAATTCAAATGAAATAGGTTATGCAAAAACTCTATAAATCAACATGTAAAGATGAAATTAATTTCATCTTTTTTATTTGACAATAAAGGGAAACAATGCTATTAT
>CAZGXD010000038.1:1911-8591 GCA_964529625.1 uncultured Muribaculaceae bacterium | reverse complement strand
CTTTTAATAATTAAATAATCATCAATAAATCCCAGCAGACCATAACTTAAAAAGGTAAAGATAATTATTATTAAACTATAAGTAAGATATATTTTTTTTAAATATAATAATAACAAAAAAATTAAAATAATAGGAGTAATAAAAATTAAGCCTCCCATAGTAGGTGTTCCAGCTTTACTTTTATGAGTCTTTTCTAAATAAATACTTAGTCTTTGCCCAACTTTGGCTTTTTTTAAAATTGGAATTATAATTAAAGCAAAAGTAATTGATAAAATAAAACTAATCATCATAATCATGACTGATTTTGTTAATATTAACAATTTAATCACCACTTTCACTATCTCTATTTCTATTTATTTATATGTCCAAGTTATCAAAAAAAGAACCTCTTAAGCATTTTCTTCTCTTAAAAACAATCTAACCACACTTCCTTCATAAATTCTTTCTGCAACTGATGGTGATTGATAAACTATCGTATCTCCTGAACCACTAAATTCAACTTTAAATTTTTTAAGTAAGGGCATTGCTTCTTTGACTTTCATTCCTATTACCAAAGGAACTGTCGCATATATTTTATCTAAATAATTATATTCTTTTGGCATTCCACCTTCCCTTTTTTCTATCTCTAATACATCAATTGCTTCTAACATAATATTTCTTGCTATTGGGCCAGCAACTGTTCCCCCATATTGAGATACCCCTTTAGCATTATCAATAGCAATATAGACAACTATTTTAGGATCATCAGCTGGTAAAAAACATATAAAAGAAACAATATAATTCCCCACCATGTAGCGCCCATCTTTTACTTTCTGAGCAGTACCAGTTTTACCTCCAACCCGATAACCTTCAATATAACCATGGCGACCAGTTCCATTAGAAACTACACTTTCTAAAGCATATCTGACTTTACTACTTGTGTCTTCACTAATTACTTTTCTAACTACTTCACTTTCATTTAATTTTATTACTCCATTAGTTACTGGTTCATTTAAACTCTTTACAATATATGGTTTATATAAATAACCCCCATTTATAGCTGCACTTACAGCTGTTATTTGTTGAATCGGAGTAACTGAAACCCCTTGCCCGAAAGCAGTTGTTGCTAATTCAACAAGCCCGATATCATCTAGATTAAATAAAATACCAGTCCCTTCCCCATTTAAATCAACTCCTGTTTTTTTCCCAAATCCAAAATTATTAATATACTCAAATAATTTTTCTTTACCAATTTTTAAACCTAATGAAACAAAACCAGGGTTACAAGAATTTTCAACAACTTCTAAATATGTTTGGGTTCCATGACCCCCATGTTTCCAACATCTTAATCTTGCATTTTCTACTCTAATACTACCAGTATCATGAAAAGTATCTTTATCTAAATCAATTAATTTTTCTTCTAATACTGAAGCCAAAGTAATAATTTTAAATGTTGAACCTGGTTCAAATGTCGCCCAAATAGGAAGATTACGATTTATTTCTTCGACTGTATAATCCTGATAATTACTAGGCGAAAAACTAGGTCTTGATGAAAGGGCTAAAATCTCACCATTATTTGGATCCATAACTATTCCTAAGGCTTGATCAGGATTATATTTTAGCATTGCATTATTTAATTCCCTTTCTAATGCCATTTGAATTTCATGATTTATAGTTAAAGTTATATTAATCCCATCTTGAGGTTTTTCATATATTTCTGCTAATTTTAATCTTCTTCCTTTAGCATCACTAAAATACTTTATTGCTCCATAACCACCAGTTAAATACTTATCATACATTAATTCTAAACCACTAAGTCCTTGATTATCTATTCCAACAAACCCTAAAGTATGAGCCATATAAGTATCATAAGGATAATTACGTTTAGCTTCTTTTACAATATAGACTCCTGGAAAATTAAGTTCCAATATTTTATCAGCAATATCATAGGATAATCTTCTCCCTTCAGGATGAACTCTTTCAATTGAGGTTTTCTTATAAACATGTTTTTTCATTTCTTCAACTGATATCTTTAATATTTCACTTAACTTTTCTGAAACTAATTCTTTATTAGTTATTTGATTAGGAATTAAAACTAAAGAAGTAGTCGTTAAATTATCAGCTAATATTTTCCCATTTCGATCAAATATTAATCCCCTATTAGCTTCAATTGGTAAATTACGACTCCAAAGATCTAAGGCTAATTTATTTAATCTTTTATAATCAATAACTTGCAAATAAAACACTTTAAAAATAACTAAAATCATTAATAAGACAATAACAAAAACAACTATTTTAATTCGACTATGAATAGTTTTAAAAAACATAGTATCACCTATTAATTATATGTAAAATAAAAAAGGGATATTAATATAAAAAGAATTTTTAATTTCCTAAAAATTTTCCCCAGTTTTACATATCAAATTGAAACTAAATATAAAATATCAATAAATTAGTCATAAGGAATAGTTAAAAAAGGATAGTTAATCCTACCCACCATCTATTTCCATTTCTAATTTTCTTAATTCCATTACTTCCCACATCCAAATGACTATTTCATCAGTTAATTCGCTTTCTTCACCAAGTTTAGCATCAAATAACCATTTCGTTTTCAGTTCCTCTAATTTGTTATAAACATCTAATAATTCTTCATGATGTATTAATGACAACTTCCGAGTAACCATATAATCAGCTGACCATTTAAGTATAATAGATAATAATTCTTTATAATCTCTATGTGCTTCTTTATATGATTCCAAAACATCATCTAATTTTTTTCTTTCTATTTGTAAAATATCATCATCCACAAGTTACACCTCTTGTAAAAAAACTCAGTAATAAAGTTAAGTTAACATTACTTTGTTTTATGTTTTAGATATTGCTAATAACAGGTTTCCCATCTATAAAAGAAACTTTTTTACCATAGTATTCATTAAAATATATTTTAAATAAATCAAAACTTGTTCTAACAGCTATTTCATTTTCTAGCATTTTTTCATATTCTGAAATAGTTACCCATTTTGCATCTTGAACTTCATCTTCTTGTAATGTTAAATCTTCAATTAAAACATTACTTTTTAATACCCATATTTCAACAAAATCATTAAATCTTATATACGAACCGATAAAAGTTAGATCTTCAATATTTGGTTTTATTCCAAGTTCTTCATCAAGTTCACACAAAATTCCATTCAAACTATCATCACCTGCTACTGCACCACCAGATACAGTTTCCCACATATTAGGAGCATTTTTAGCACTAGCCAATCGTTGTTGGATTAAAATTTCATTGTTATCATTAATAATCCAAGCAAAACAAGATAATCTGTATTCGCCAAATTCAAGTTGCTTCCTCCCTTTTGTATAACCTAAATTTTCATGTCTTTTGTTATAAATATCAACCATTTCCATAATATCATCCTTTCTATAATACTATTACATTATAACATTATTTTATCAATAAATCTTTTTTGTATATCAAATTCCCAAAAATTTTCATCACTTATTATATTAATAAATTTATTGCAACTATTTTGTGGTAATCTTTTAAAGGGAGTTGTTCTATATTTTTCAATATTAAAAATAGCCTCTTTTATTTCTTCAATATCATTTTCTACTGATATTAAATTTTTATTATTAAGCGAATTATATCTTCCCCTTTGCCTACTTCCTATATTTATTGTAGGAATGCCATATACAATAGTTTCATTAATACCAGCACTTGAATTTCCAATTAAATAGTTACATTCTTTAAATAAAGTTAAAAATCTTTCAAAATTTAGTGATGAATAAAAAACAAATCTATTATTATTTTTTAATCTTTCATATTCTTCATGTATAATATTTGATCCTAAATCATTATTTGGATAAATAACTATGTAATTATGATTATTCGATAATAATACATCTACTATATTTTTTACATTTTGTTTTAAATTAATTATTTCAGTTGTTACAGGATGATACATTAATATACTAAATTTATCAAAGGGGATATTGTAATATTTTTTTACATATTCCAAATTTGGAAGATCATTGCCTAACATTATATCAATATCTGGTGATCCAATTATATATATTCTTTTATCATTTTCACCCATTTGGATAAGTCTATCTTTTGATTCTTGATCAGTCACAAAATGATATTGTGATAATTTTGATATTGCATGTCTCAAGTGTTCATCAATTGTTCCACTTTTTTCGCCACCCTCTAAATGAGCTACTCTTACATTATTAAATGCTCCAACTATTGCCCCAGCTAAAGGTTCTATTCTATCGCCATGAACAACGATTAAATCTGGTTTATACTTTTTTATATATTGTGAAAAATCTTTTATAATCGTGGCTAAATTTTCTTCAGTTTGAGCATCTAATTCAATTCCATCAGATAAATATACATTTTTAAAACCATCTTTCAATATTTCTCGATAAGTATTTCCATAATAATCCAACATATGCATACCTGTAACATAAATATAAACTTCAAATTTTTTTGAATTATTTAGTAACTTTAATATTGATTTTATTTTACCATAATCAGCTCGTGTCCCTGTTAAGAAAACTATTTTTCTTTTCATTCTACCATCCATTTTTCTATATGTTCATCATTATCGATATTAAGTTGGGATTTTTTTCCTATTATATCTTTTAAATGTTCTGCTCTTAATCCTTTATTACCTGGTCTTTTAACCCAAAGGTTATCATACGTAAAAGTTTCACCTTTTTTAATTGGCTTTATTGTTACAATTGTAGCAAAAGCAAAATCAATTGTAACTTGTTCTTCTTTCAAAGACATTTTGCCCCCTTTTAACATCAGAGGAATTTCTTTTGATACTTTCACTAATTCTGACATTTCTTTTTCATCACAAGAGCATATAACATCAGGTCCTTTTCGCTCTTTGTTATCAACAAAATGTCTTTCTATAATTTTTGCCCCAAGCGTTAATCCTGCAATTGAAGAATTGTTATTTATTGTATGATCTGATAAACCAATTACCGCATTTGGAAATTCTTGTTTTAATTCCTTTAAACATAATAGTCTAACTTGCTCTGGTAATGTTGGATATAAATTAGTTGTATGTAATAAAGCATAATCAATATTGTAATCTTCTAATATTTTCACAGTTTTTTTAATACTTTCAATATCATTCATTCCTGTTGATACAATCATCGGTTTTCCAAATTTTGCTATATGTTCTATTAATGGATAATTATTACATTCACCAGAACCTATTTTATATGCAACAACATCCATTTTTTCAAGTCTATCTGCAGCTGCACGTGAAAAAGGTGTACTTAAAAATATCATTCCTTGTTCTTCTACATATTTTTTCAATTCTTTTTCATCTTTTTCGGATAGTGCTGCTTTCTTCATAATTTCATATATTGAGATTTTTGCATTACCAGGAATCACTTCCTTTGCATATTTACTCATTTCATCTTCAATAACATGAGTTTGATGTTTAATAACCTCAACCCCTGCTCTTTTTGCCGAATCTACCATTTCTTTAGCAATTTCTAAACTTCCATTATGATTTATTCCTATTTCAGCAATCACCAACGGATCGTAATCGTTTCCAATTTTTCTATTACCTATTATCATATAATCAACTCCTTCAAAAGATTACAATCTAATCTAAATATTACATCTTCATGAGTATCTCCAACCCCATTAATCCCAAACAAATAATTTATTTCTAACATTTTGGATATTTTTAATGTATCATCGTTATATTCACCAAAAGGAAAAGATAAAGATTTTTTATTTGTAAAAATATTATTTTCTGTAAAAAAATCATAGTTTTTTTTAATCTCACTATACTGCTCTTCATAACTTAATTTAGTTAGCCTTTTATGATTAACTGTATGTAATCCAAATTCCATTCCATACTTTTTCATTTCTTTAATATTAGCAATTGAAATATAATAGTCATCATAATTATTAGAAATATTATAAAATGTTATTAATTTCATTAAAATCTTTTTATTACTTTCTTCTTGCAAAAAGCGTTTTACTTTATATTCAATATTGCTATCATATCTGGAATTATTATTTACTGTGAAATTAACAAATGTTTTTTCATCTAATTCGATAATTTTATTATATAAGTTATTTATATCTACAGCTGACAATAATTTATGTATATAATGAATCGAAAATATTTCACGTTTATTAATATTTGAACTTAAAAAAAACAATCCAAATATATTGTGCTTTTTTAAAATAGGGAAAACATTAAGATAATGATCTTTTGTTCCATCATCAAAACTTAATAACAATCTTTCCTTATTTTCCTGTTGATAATTAACATTAGATATATCTGATAGACTGATTATTTTATATTTCTTTTTTAACTCTATAATTTTTTTTTCAAAATCATCTAAATCAAAATGTGGATAATTAAAATCTTTTGTTACATAATGAAACATATATACTTTCATTTTTTTTCTAATTTTAGCAAAATTTGTTCTGCTAATTTCCAATCTTCTTCTATATCAATATCCACACAATAATTTTCATCAATTTCAAATGGAATTTTATTTTCATTTAAAACTATGTCTTTATTTAAATCTTTAAAGTTATTAATATATATATTTCCAATTATGGTATAATATTTTTCAAAATCTTGACTACGAATATCACTTGTATGATTTATAATTTTTTCTAACCGATTATTAACCATTTTTCTTATAAAAATCGG
>CAZGXD010000038.1:0-1901 GCA_964529625.1 uncultured Muribaculaceae bacterium | reverse complement strand
TTATCATTGGTTTTTTTAACTGTTATAAGTGAAGTTTCAGTTTTAAAATATTCTTCTATTGCTTCATCTAATAATTTTGGAGTTCTAATCGGGCTTGTTGGTTGTAAAAGAACCAAAGCATCATATTTTAAATTATTATTATTAATTTCATAACATATTGAATCTATAATTCTGGCAGTATCTGAAGACAGTTCTTTTGGTCTAATATCATTTTTTAAACATCCAAAATTGTGGGCAATTTTAAGTATTTCCATTGAGTCAGTACTAACGATGATATCATCAACATATTTTGAATTCTTTGCTACATCTATACTATATTGGAATAACGGTTTATTTAAGAGTGTTCTGATATTTTTATTTTTTATCCTTTTACTACCAATTCGGGCAGGAATAAATACTAATACTTTTTTATTATTATACATTTTTATCCTCCATACTTAATATTTCTTGATATTTTGAAATAATTAGAGGTTTTAAATGACCTAATCCATAACTTTCAAACCAATTTAAAGAATAATCAGGAGTTAATTCAATTCTCTCATCAATTTCATATGATATTTTTTCAACTCCGTAGTACAATGCTAATGCTAATCTATGAACTCCATCAAATAGAAATCCATCTTGATTAAATATAATAGGATACTCATTCATATAACCATTTTCATCAACTGATTTTATTAATTCCTTAAATCGTTTCCCTCCATCATCTCGATACTTTGGAACATTTTTATTATTTTTCACTCTTGTAGATTGCATAATACTATATATTTCAAAACCATTATTATCTACTCCAAAGTAATTTTCAATTGCTATATATCTAATAATTACATCACTAATATTTAAGTTATCTTTCATTGATTTTTTTAAAACTTCAAATGGATTAATCGTTTTCATTTAATATATTACCTACTTCCTTTAGTACTTTTTTCGAACTATCAAAAACCCATAATTTTAAAACATCTCTTTTCAAAGGTTTTTTGTGTTTTTTATCAATAATAATGGATAATATTACATCAAAATTATCTTCTATATATACTCCAGTAGAAATATAATCTAAAATATTTATTGCTTCTTGCGAGGTTTCAATGTTTTTTAAGATAATTGTAGGTAATTGAAATGCAATTCCCTCATATAATGCAGTACTAGATACACCAATCTGCATAATACTATACTTTTGAAAACTATAAATATCATTTTTAAAATCTTTTATTTGAATTATGTTATCCTTTGATAGTTCAGGGTATTCCCTACTTAACTCTAATGGATGATATTTAAAAATAATAACATATTCTTTATGATCTTTTAGTTTTTCAGCTAATTTAGATGTAAAAGCACTAATCTTATCTCCTATTAAAGATTGGGATATAATCAATATATATTTTTTATCATTTAACATTGCATCAGGTTTTTTAATATTTGAAATTAATTTATTTTCTAAAAATGAACAACCAACATATTTGATATTTTCAAGTGGAGTATGAAATTTGGTTGTTTCGACATTTTTTTCACCAAATCCAAAAAAATATTTTGTAGCACTCTTTAATATTTTGTAATCCTTAAACTTTGAATGAATCGGATCATAATCTGATACTGTACCATGTTGAATTTCAATTGTTTTTATACCTTTTTTATTACAAATATTAATTATCATAGTTTTAAATACCGTAGGAAAATAATGTACAATTAATAATCTAGGATTTAATTTGCTTATCATTCTTTCGGTTTCCGTGTACATTAATTTTATACGGAAAAAGGCTTCTAGGAATAAATACTTAAAATCAACACCAAATAAATCATAATTGTTAAACTCTTTAATAAAAATGTCTTTTATTAAAGAATATTCATTCAACATATTTTCGTATTCATTTCTATTAAAGGTTTTTAATAATATCTTTTTAATA
>CAZGXD010000037.1:0-8662 GCA_964529625.1 uncultured Muribaculaceae bacterium | reverse complement strand
AGCAATAATTACTGGAACAATATAACAACTAGTATCTTTATTAAAGCCTTCTAATTTAGTATATTCTTCATCAAGTCTAACTATTCTAAAACCCTTTTCATAATTATAACTGCTATTAGTCCAATAACAACTGTTTAAAGATAAAAATTTAAACTTAGAATTATTAAATATATAATATCCATCATAATGAATTGCTTTACTTATTTCAGTATCAATTCTATCTCCATATTCTAAGTTACCTATAAGAGCATTAGATAACTCATCTCTAACTAACCAAGAATTCATTACATCAGTAGAAATGATAGATAAAATATCCGTTACTTTTAATTCTCTCGTATCGACTTGCCAATTATGTACTAGAGTATCAAAGGTAGAACCATAATTATCAAAAGTGCTAAGAAAATCACTTATCTGACTTGGTAATAAAGTAACTGTTGAATCCTTCAATTTATTATTTACATCTATTACATAAGTTGAAAGGCAGTCATTCCCAATCGTGTTACAAACCTCATCAGCTACTACATCATACAAAATTAAATCCCCTAAATTAAATCGGACATCACTCGCTTCATCTTCTTCTAAATATTGCTCGGCAGTAACATTAAGAATAACTTGAATTGATGGTCTTACTTGATATTCATCATCTAATTTTCTTTTATTAGCTTCACTTTGTTGAAAATTATAAGCCTCGCTTCCCCATTCACTATCTAATTTATCTGTATCAGAATCCAATGGCCAAGAAATTGAAACTTCAAATATACTTTCATCCTCTTTAGCCAAAATATATTTTTTTGATAAATTAATATTTATATGAAAGGGATAGTCATGTGATAATAAATCCTCTACAAATTCAGTTGTGGTCTCGTCATCATCAATAAAAAATTCATCATCATCTAGAATTCTAGCAGAAACAATTGAATATTTTAAACTAGCATCAGAATCCCCTAAATTTTTTATTTTAACAATCTCATTAACGGTTTCCATTCCAGGATATATTTCTGATAAAGAAATTGTTATATCATTAGAAATGGGATTACCATCTTTTTCAAGTGTTATATACCAAGCTTTAACATCAATAGCAGTTGAAACTTTAGATAACCCACTATAAGCAAACCAAGCTAAAGTAACAGATATAAATGAAATAATTATAAAAAACAATGACATTAAATTTAAACGCCAATATGCTTTATATTTTGATTTCATTTATATCACCTCGTCTTCACGCCCTTTTGAATTTTTTTTTAAGATACTCTTCTTTTTTCTTCTTTACGTAATAATGCTCCTATTATTTCTGAACTAATTATATAAAGAATCGGAATAATAATAAATAAATAAAACCCAATACTTGTTTTTATAATTTTATAAATAACTGATAACAGAAAGGATTTATATTTTACAACTCCAAATAATTGGTCTTCAGAAATCATCGGATCTTCTATTATATTTGCTAATCCTCTAGCATTAAATTTATATTTTCCTGTTTTTTCATCCTTAATTACTTTAACAACCTCATGGGTTATCACTTTATCCTTTAAATCTCCACTACTTCCTTTATAACTAATTGTATCACCAACTCTAATTGTTTCTGGTTTTACTTCTTTAGCAATTAAAACATCCCCAATATTATAACGGGGATACATACTACCAGTAACAACCGTAAACATTCGATACTTAAAAATTGATATTTTATTATCACTAAAGCGCTGCAAGCAAACAGCAACAATAAATCCAATTAATATAACCGTTATAAAAATCCTAATTAAAACTGAGGTTACTTTTATAATCTTATTTTCTTTTATTTTACTCATTTTTCTCACCTACAAACAATCTTCGATTTTTTCAAAATACTCATCCATAACTTGTTGAAATTTCTTTTTAATATCATCACTACTAATTGTTGTCCTTCCTTTTTGTTTTTTAAATTCAGCTGAAATCATACTGAGTATCTCTTCATCTGATAATTCCATTCCACTATTTAATAATAATTCAAGAACTCTTCTTATTTGATTTACAACCATCAGGATTGCATATTTTGCCAACTTCTCCTTCTGAGCTTTTTTGGTAGCGGCAATTGAATCTAAGACATAATAATTCATTAAAAAGGTGTCATCTAAGATTCCTTTTAACAATTCATTTCCTGAAGTTGCTAGCAATTCTTTTGAATCTTCAATATCAGTAAAATCATATAATTGAACATATTCCCATAATTTAGTCGCCATTTGAAAGTTTGGATTTTTTAAAATTAAATTTGTTTTTTTAATTGGTGAAGAAACAAACGGAACTCGAGCCTTTTCTAAGGAGGTCATAAACTCGTTTCTTTGCCAATTACCAAAATAATCCTTAATAAATTTTATTCTTTTTCTAATATCCATTATTTCATTTTCTAAATTGTCAGTATCTGTTTTTTGGGGAATTTCTTTAGAACCTATTTTTAATTCAATGCTTACTTTCTCACTACCAGTTATAGTAGTAGCAGCATATTCTAATACTTTATCACTTTTTGAAACTAAGTCATTTAGTTCTTTTTCTTTTTTTAATAAAAACCTAAAACTATATTCAATTAATGTATAAATAAATCTATTTTCATAAGTGTTATATGATTCTTCTCGCCGTTCAATTAGCAATTTAGAGGGCTGAACCTCATTCGTCGCAGCATCTATTTTCTCAATATAATGAGTATTTTTTGATAAATCCTTAACACTTGCCACTGATACCTTTTTTACTTTTGCAATTTTTACAATATCTTCTTCGGTAATAAGGGCCATTTTAGGGTTTCTAATAATATTATCAATATAAGGACAAGCCTCTTCTATTACTTTAACCCAATCAAAAGACATCGATTCGCCTTTAGCATCAGCTTTATAATACATATCAGAAGTTATTTTATCAATAAAAGTATAACTCTTTTTTCTTAAATTATCATCGATATCAATATTATATTTAGCCACTTCTTATCACCCACTTTAAATTGATTTCTTTAATCTTTCAAAATACTCAATGGCTTCTTTCATAACTCCATTACCAAACTCTTTATTTAAATAAGCAATAAAGGGATCAATTTCATCTCTAATAAAGGCAACATTTAATTGTTCAAATTTTCTAAAAATCTTTTTAGAAATAAAATAATCTATTCCTTCAAGTTCTTTACCACCACAAGCCACATAAACAGGGACAAAAACTTGTAATTGTTTCATAATCCGATTCCCAAACGCAATCCTAAAGTGTTTAATAACATAATCATCCATTTCTTTTACTTTTAATATATTACTTTCTGAAACTGGATATTCTTTTTCTGCCTCTTCAAATAATTTTTCAAGATAGCTTGCATTAATTTCCATTGCTTCTTGGTCTCTACTTTTAAAAGGATCAATCCTTGTATTAATATCAATTGGCATTGCTCGGTCATAAACTTTATCAGTTACCATAAATGTAGAATCATCATTATTAATCGTTCCAATATACCATAAATTACCTGGTAATTTTAATTTACCATTAATTACTCTTTCTGGGTCTTCTGGCCATGGACTTGTTACTAATTCAATTATCCATTCATCACGAGATGGCATTTCCAAAATAGATAACATTTCAGCAAAATAATATTCAACTCTAGCTATATTCATTTCATCTAGAATAATCGTATGAACATCATCATCTACTCCTGAGGCATATAATTCAGCTAAAACATCAGTTTCATTAAACTTTTTAGTAAACTCATTAAAATACCCTAAAAATTCGGTTTTATCACGCCATGATGGCTCGACTGAAGCAATACATGAATCTTGTTTCACAAATTTCCCCCAAGCATAAGCTAATGAAGTTTTACCAGTTCCAGAAATACCTTGTAAAATAATTAATTTACCACAAGCTAAGCCCCCTACAAATGCTCTTAACAAGGAAATATCATAATATAATCCTAATTGGCTCGCCGCATATGCCCGAAAATTATCAGCTAATTCATTTAAAGTAAAATTATTCCCATAGTTTTTGGGCTTATAATTTTTAAATTTTTGATCAATTCGATCAAGTTTTAAAAATCTAACATTAGAAAGGTCTCTTTCCCCTTCTTCGGTTTCTTCATCTTCTTCATCAGGAATTTCAGAATCTTTAGGAGATAGCCCTAATTTAGATACTTTCATAGCTAATATTTCATCTTTTTCTTTCATTAGTTTTTTAACTTGATTATTTAAATTAAAAATTTCATCTAATAAGTCTTCTTGATTTAATTTAGTTTTTCTAAATCTAAAAAATTTTCTTACTCTAGAAAATACTAATAACACAAATAATCCAAGCACAATAACTAAAAAAGCAATTGCTGTTCCTACTAGAATCCATTCCATTCCTTTGAAGTTGGGCTTATAACTATTTATTACTTTTTGATATTCACTAAATTTAACTAGTTGAGTTATACCATCTATTATTCCTTTAAATATTAAAAGCAAACCATCGAAAAAAATTGAAATAAATTCATAAAAAAATCTAAAAAATACATTCAATTTTATTCACCCCCTATATCTCCAACTTTTAAACTAATATCATCATAAATTATCTTATCAGATAAATCTTTCGGAAATCCTGCTAAAATGGTTTTCATCGCTTCTTCCTTTTTATTTATAAAATAACAATTAACAATATATAAATAAGGACGATGTTTTTTCAACATGACATCATTTTTATTAAATGCAAGTCCAAACTTATAGCCCATTTTACGATAATCTTTTATTAATTGTTTATAATTTAAAAGGGTTTCATAAGTAACTAAAATAATAAGATTACTTTTTGCATATTCATTATCTATAATTTTTAATAGACTGCCTAATTTCCTTTGTTTAGAATATAAACTTGATGGAATATGAAAAACATATTTTCGTCCATAATCACTTTTCATTATATCATTTACTAATTGCCCTGATAACAATGATAGCATTACCGATATTTTATCTTCAGCAATAATTCCTTCAGAGTAGGTTTTATCAATTATATAATCACTATATAATTTACTAAAATTTATATTATGGTCAATTTTTAATCCAAACATATTTTTTATGCCCGTAATTGGAGTTAACTTTAAATCAAACATATTTGTTTCTAATTGTTTTAGAAAAAAATCGATTGTTTCTAAATATTGTTTTTGAACACCCATAATTTTTTTAGTTAAACTTTCTATCTTTAATGAATCTACTTTCTTTAAATATTCTTGTAAAACCTTTTGATAATATTCCCTTTTAGCTTTAATATCAGTAATAGAGTCTCTCGCTTGTTCTAAATCAGCTATTAAAGTAAATAATTGAACATATCTTTTTACAATCGATTCATATTGATCATTTTTACCTGAGTATTCATTTATTAATCTTTCTCCCCTTATTTTAATAATCGCTTTTAAACGAGAAGTCACATTTCTTCCCCGTTTACTAATCTCATCTTCACCATAATAATCATAATATTTAGCATCTGTATAAACAGTTGTTAATTTATTTTTAATTGTTGCTCGATAAATATAATTAGGGTCATCCATCGTAATTAATTCAAGCAGTTTATTTATTTCTTCTTGTTTAATTAATAATATTTTATCTATTATATTTTTCCCTTTTCTATTAATCTTGCTTTTTAGCATTTCTAAATTTATCGAAGTTAAACGCTCAATTTCTTCTATCTCTTCTTCCATTTTACTTTCTGTTTCTGTTTTTATAGCAGAACCTTCTATTTCCTTTGGATTCTTTATTTCATTTTCTGCAATTTCTAATAATGTTTTATCAACTTCACTAGGATCAACCGAAATAAATTGATAGGAAGAAGTCTTTTCTAGTTCTGATTCTGATTCTTCAGTTGGTTCATCTTTAGAAACATCCTTTTTATTTACTTCTTCAGCATCAACTGAAACAACTCTAAATACAGAGGTTTTTCCTAACTCATCTTCAAGTTCAGCATACTTTTCCATTTTTGGAGACTTCTTTGTTTTAATCACATCTTCAGTTTTTAATTCCATATTTTTATATTTTTGATCAACCCCTTTTGAATCAACTGATACAATTCGATAAAGGGAAGTTTTGCCCAGCTCTTCTTCTAGTTCTTCTTCTAATTTGGCTTCTGTTTTAGTCTTAAATAAATCTTTAAACTTATCATTTATTTCTTCATCTTCAACTGATACAACTCGATAAAGAGAAGTTTTGCCCAACTCTTCTTCTAATTTTTGATCTATCTTTTCATCCTTGTTTACTTCAAAATTAGGTTCTTCTTCTTCTAACTCTAATTCTAATTCAAGTTTTTCTTTTTTACTTTGCTTAAATTCTTTATAATTACTAATTTCCTTTTTCCCTTTTATAAACCCCTTTATTTTCTTCTTTAAAGCCTCAAAACCAAGAAGATATTTTTCTCCAATTTCTTTAAAAGAAATTTTACTTTGTTTAAAAGCAATACTAAAAATAAACAAAGTAATTATAAATGACAGTAGCACGGCTGGATTAAAGAAAGTGTTTCTTATTATTCCTAAACCACCTAATACTTTTACTACTTTCCCAATGATTTGACTTTGTTCAATCGGATCATCTTTAGTCGGATTAGCATCTCCTTTTGTAATATATGTCCCTTTATATTTTTCAACAACTCGATGGGTTATATAATCCCCATTTGATACATAGGCAATAATATCATTAACTTCTACTTTAGAAGTAAGTTTTACAATAATCCAATCACCAACATTAATTGCTTTTTCCATACTCCCAGTTTGAACTTCAAATAAAGAATAACCAAAAAAATTAGCATAATCGTTACCAATAATTCTTGTTTGAAATCCAATATAAACAGAAATCAATAAAAAAATACTAAACATAAAAATCAATATATTTAATAAGTAATTAATTACTTTTTCAATAACACCCTTTTTTCCTAACTTCATAGTTACCCTTCCTACTTTATACAAATCTATCTTATATAAAGTTTATCATATTCTCAATTTATTTACAACAAATTAAGACATTTTTCACTAAAAAAAGACCCTAACTTAGGCGTCTCTTATTTAAATGTTATTAAGTCGTTATTCCCTCATCACCATACCTTATTTCAATGATTAAAGCATATACTTGGAAGATAAAAATTAGAAAGCATGGAATTAATACTGCAAACAAAAAGCCCCACTGAGAAGTAATAATTGATATGTAGCGCCCAATCTCTTTGTAGATTTTTTTAGTTTTTCCAATAATAAATTCTAATGAATATGTTTCCCCATTTTCAAATGAAATCTTTTTAGATTCTTCATCAACCTCTCCAACTGTTCCAAGATCAATATTAACAACATTCCCAGCTTTTAATTGATAAACAAAGATTTCATCTCCAGGCGATATCTTACTAATTCTTTGTTCTTCAACTATTACTAAATCACCTTTCTCATATTTTTCTGATGAAATTTCATTCCCAATTATAATTAATGATGTCCCTTCAAATTGAGTCACTCCATATTTATTACGATATAATAATAAAATTGTAAAAGTTAAAGCAAAAATAAAAAAAGCAACTCCTAATGTAATTGTAATAATTTTTTTAATAGTCTTAATTACCTTCATTCTTTACCACCTATTCCTATCTTAACATAAAATCAAATTCATATCAATAAGTATTTTAGTTACTCATTCCCTAATTCAATTATAAAATCATCAACCTTAATAATTGTTTCTAAATCCTTTTTATAAAAAATAAAACCTTTACTTTCTTTACTCCCAATCTCAAACTCTATCCCTTTTATTTCATTATTATCTATAACAAACGTAACTATTTCTTCATCATAATCATCAATCATTAATTTAGTCGAATCCCAAGTAATTTTTACTTCTTTTTCTTCTAAATATGAATTAGACACAATTAATTTACTATATTCTGAATATTCTTGATAATCCATTGTAATCATATCTTCTAAAGTATCACTTTTATGAAGAATAAAAGTTCCTTTTAAAGTCTTCCTATAGGGCTTAGTACTAGTAACTTCTATTTCAACCTCAACTTCATCTACTTCAAATTCTTGAGATTTTGGTATTACCTCAAAATACAAATCTTTACTAGCAACTTGACTAACCCAGTCATAACCTTCTGATTCACATTCGGCTTGACCATAAGAACTTACATCTACTTCATCCTCAGTATTATTTACACAATTTTGAATACTAGCTAAAGTTCTAGTAAGAGAAGAAGACACAGTCCCATCTAAATGACATGAACTAGTGGCACTATCTTTAATGGTACAAGTAACTTGATATTCAATATCATAAGAAGTTATTACTTCCTTATTAAGACTATTTTTCAAATTAAAATAAACTTTATCTCCATCCCATGAATTATCAACATTTTGAATTCCTTGCTTATTTAATTGATTACTACTTAAATAAAACCCTTTCGTTTCTAAATAATAATCCCAAACAAAACTAACAACATATTTTGCAATTGAAAAACTAGATACTAATAAATAGAAACTAAGACAAAAAATTAATCCTAAAAGTAAATTTTTTTTATTTTTTTTCATTCTATCATCCTAATCCTTTGTTTTTTGCCAACTCTTTATTTTTAAATTAATAAAATCAACTAATTCAGAATAAACCTCATCATTATATTCTTCTAGAAATTTTATTTCTAATTTATAATCATCGATGCTTTCAAATTTATGATCTAATTGTTGAAC
>CAZGXD010000036.1:0-8752 GCA_964529625.1 uncultured Muribaculaceae bacterium | reverse complement strand
ATTAAAAACAAGGATTTAATCCAAAACAATCATCAATTAAGATTAGAAGAAAAACAAAAAAAGATAAATGATGATGATTTTTTTCAAAGGGTTCATCAAGTAATCTTAAATTGGCCAGAATGGAAACAAGAAAAATATAATAATAATTTTGCAATATCTCCATATGCTAAAAAGATAAATATTAAACGCAAAGAAACTAAAAAATAAATAATAATCTACAATTGAAAATCACCCAGCTTTATATTTAAGAGCTGGGTTATTTATATTAACAAAATTTAATTTAAAATTATATACTATTACTTTACACTTGACAATTGACATAAAAGTGATAAAATGATAATAGGAGGGTTAAAGATGGAAAGATTAAATGAATTATTATATGAATTAGGAATTTCAAAAGTAAAATTAGCAAAAATTTTAGGTGTTTCTAGACAAATGGTTTATAACTATTTAGATTTAGACGATTTAAATAAATGGCCTAAAGATAAAAAGGTTTTAATTTTAACCTTATTAGGAATAAAATCACCAGAAGAAATTAATGATATTAAAGTAGATACTGATTATATTGTAAGTGTTGAAACTAGAGTAGATACTTTATTAACCGATAGTAGTAAAGGACAAATTGTAGTTGATACTACTCTATTTGAAGGAATAGGGAAGAAACAAAAAGAAATAATGGTTGATATTATTGAATTTATGAGAGAAAAACTAGGCAATAATAATAATTTAGAAACTTATAATTTATTTTTATATTTATTTCATTTTTTACAAACTATTCAAGTTTCACCAGAACTAAAATATATGTTAGCTTATGTATCAAAAGCAGCTGGTTTTACAATTCCAAATGAGTTTGCTTTTAATGAGGATGAGCAATTCATATTCGAGGGTATAATGTTTTCAGCAATGACTTTATATACTAGTGGTGGTACTTCTAAAACAAAATTAGCTGAATCTCATCGTCGATTTGTAAATCAAATAGAACAAAAACACGAAGAAAAAATGAGCCGTACTTTAGAATTAAATTCTGCTAAAATACAAGCCTTAAAAGAACTTGGTTATAATGAAATAACTGAAAATAATGCCGCGGAAGTATTTGAAAAAATGGCAGAGATTCAATCAAGAAAGGTAATAGTATAACCTATCTTAAGTTCTATTTAAGATTATAACAACTTCCGATAATACATATTATGTTGTATTGTGGAAGTTTTTTTATTTGTTTTTTTAGTTATTATCCCTTTTTATTACATTTTATAATAATTTTATAAATAAGTGTCATAATATAAATGGGTGATTATAAATGAAAAAAAATAAGATGCGATCTAATAATCAAAACAAAAGTAAAATGAATAACCAAAATAAAAGTGTTCAAAATAAGGCTAATGCCAATAATAAAGCAAACAATGCTAATAATAACACTGCTATTGATGATCAAACATCAAACCAACAAAATGTTGGATTTGATACTACAAGCGAAGATCGTTCATTTGAATTTGATGACAATTCAGAGCATTCCTTTGAATTGAAATAGATTGTAAAAAGCCCAAAAAAAGGAATAAGTTAATATTCCTTTTTCTTATAAATAGAAGCCTCCCCTACTTATTACTAGCTGTTAACATCCATAATTCCTTTTCAAAAAAAAGAATATTTTCATTCATTAAGTTTCCAGTAACATAATCATTAATTTTAGAAGCATATACCTCTAATTCTTTAGAAAAAGATAACATAAAATTAAAATCATTAATTAGGATGTTATAAGTTTGTTTAGTTGTAAAATCCTGACTACGCATTGATTTAATAGTTGATTTCTCTTCATATTGAACTAATGAAGTAATAGGATATTGATCTAACATTTTAATTCTTTCAGCCATAGCATCATACATTTCAGCTGTTTCTTTATAATAATCCTCTAGTTTTTTATGAAGAGTAAAAAAGTGTTCACCAATAACATTAAAATGTAAATTATACAAATTATTATTTAAAACTTTTAAATTGGATAAATATTCATTTAAAATTTCAATATGTCCAATTTTACTATAACTATCTTCCATATAATTAACTCCCCCTATTTAACTATATGCAATTAGTAATAGGGATTACCTATTAATTTTATATATTTCTTCTTCAAATAACTCATGAATATTTTTGCTAACATTTATTTTTTTAGTTTTATTAAAAATATTTATTATTTCCTTTTTAAAAGTAGGGGATAATTTAGAATTTATTATTTTTTTATGCATGTTTTTATTATCTCGATTAATAGAATGAATAAAACACGATAGTAACTTTAATTTATCTATTTCTGTTTCATCATTATATTTATTTTTTTTCTTTATATTAGGAATAGTTTTAGAAACAAGTGAATAAAATCCCAAAAAGTCTTTTTGAAATTCATCAACTCCCATACTATCAACATCACCAAAAATAGGCTCATTATTTTCAATAACAATATTATTATGTTTAAGATCACCAACTATTATATCATTAGTATGTAAAATTTCTAATTTTTTAAATAATTTTTGATAAAAACCTATTAACTTCTTATAATTATAAAAATCAGCAATGGTTTGACCTTCATTTCTTTTTTTCATTATATAGCCACTAAACTCACCATCAACATTAACAAGTTTTTCAGGATAAATTAAAATATTTTCATGTATTTTTTTTTCATGTAATCTAATTAATTTATATTTTTTATATTCAAAATTAAGAACCCACTTTATATAAAGTTCAAAATACTTGATTAATAATTCATCATTATAAACATATATTTTACTTTCAAAGCCCCCTTTATGAAATAATTCTAAACTTTTTATTTCATCTTTAATAAAATTCACTTCTTCCATATGTAACTCCTTTACTATTAATCACCATGAGGATGATAATTTTGATATTCCCTTTTTAGAGTTTCCTTTGAAACATGAGTATATATCTCAGTTGTTGAAATATTAGAATGACCTAATAATTCTTGAATACTTCTAAGATCAGCCCCATTATCAAGTAAATGAGTAGCAAAAGAATGCCTTAAAGTATGAGGTGAAAAAGGAGTTGTTATTCCCTTTTCCTGAGCTAATTTTTTTAAAATTCGATAAAACTGAGTCCTTGATAAATTACTTCCTTGACTAGTTATAAATAAATAATCACTATGTTTATTCTTTAGAAATAATGGTCTTGCCTTATGTAAATATTGAATAACACAAACGGTCGCATATTCCCCAATTGGAATCAATCTTTCCTTATTCCCCTTACCCATTGTTTTTAAAATGTTCATATGTAAATCAACATCATTTATTTTTAAATTAACTAATTCACTAACCCTAAGTCCAGTCGCATACATTAATTCAATCATCGCTTTATTACGATAATCAAATTTATTATTTGGACTAATCATTAATAATTTATTTATTTCTTCTTTTGATAACACCGAAGGAATAGTTTTAGATGTTTTTACAGTATCTATATATTCCATTGGATTATTAGCAATAACTTTCTCAATTAATAGAAACTTATAAAATCCTCTTAAAGAACTTATTACTCGACTAATACTTTTACTATTTAAGTTTTGTTGTTTTAGCAATTTTAAATAATCTTTTATTTCTTTATCAGTAATTTGATTAAGAGTTAAGTTTCTTTTATCACAATAATCATTAAATTTTACTAAATCATTTTTATAATTATCTCTAGTATTTAAACTATATTTTTTATCAATAATTAAATAATTTAAATATTCATCAATTCTTATTAATAAAGTTTCCATTGTCTCACCCACCCTAATTATAGCAAATACCCTACCCTTTTACCATAAAATTTGATAAAATAATATTGGTGATAAAATGAATGAACCTTTGGCAATAAAGCTTAGACCAACTAAATTAAAAGATATAATTGGGCAACAACATTTAGTTGGAGAAAACAAAATAATAAGGAATTTGATTCATAATAAGCGAATGTTTTCAATGATTTTATATGGAAACCCAGGAATTGGAAAAACTAGTCTTGCTTATGTAATCATCTCAGAATTAGAACTTAAACATCGATTTTTAAATGCTGTTATTAACAATAAAAAGGATTTTGATATTGTTGTAGAAGAAGCTAAAATGTATCAAGGAATAGTTGTTATTATGGATGAAATACATCGTCTTAATAAAGACAAACAAGATTTATTATTACCATATTTAGAAAATGGATTAATAACTTTAATTGGGTTAACAACTGCTAATCCTTATTATAAAATAAATCCTGCTATCAGAAGTCGTTGTCAAATTTTTGAACTTAAAGAATTAACTGAAGCAGAAATTTTAATCGGGCTAAACACAGCTATTAATAGTGACCTTTTAAAAGGAATTAAGATTGATAATGATAGTCTTAACTATATTGCTAGTTTGGCAGCGGGTGATCTTAGAAATGCATATAATACTTTAGAAATGGCTTATTATTCAACTAACGATCATAATATTAAACTTGACCAAATAAAAAAGATTAATAATAAACCTATTTTGCTTTATGATAATAATGAAACTGGATATTATGATTTATTAAGTGCCTTTCAAAAGTCAATCCGTGGCAGTGATGCTAATGCTTCAATATATTACTTAGCTAAATTATTAGAAGTTGAAGATTTAGATAGTATCTATAGAAGATTAACTGTTATTACTTATGAAGATATTGGTCTCGCTAATCCTAATATGGGACCAAAAGTAGATGCCGCCATTAGAGCTTGTGAAAGAGTTGGTTTACCAGAAGCAAGAATCATTTTAAGTGAAATTGTAATTGATTTAGCCCTTTCCCCTAAGTCAAACAGTTCTTATTTAGCCCTTAATAGAGCAACTAATGATCTTAAACTAGGTAAAAGTAGAACTATCCCTAATCATCTTAAAAATCATTCTAAAACTTATTTATATCCCCATGATTATAAATTTGGATATATTAAACAACAATATTTACCTGATGATTTAATAGATAGGATATATTATCTCCCTAAAACAACTAGTAACTATGAAAAAAAATTAAAAGCTATTTATGAAAATTTAAAATAAATAATTCTAGTCCTAAATTCTTATCAATTAAACCTGATTTAATATTAAAATCAAGTTCAGCTAACTTTTCAAGATAATTAAGTAATAATTCATTATCATAAGCCCGACCTTTTTCAAGGGCTAATTTTATTGGATAAGGATGACTACCTAATTCAGTGGCTATTTTATCAACTGAATATCCTTTATTACTTAATAATTTAGTTTGATACATGGTTCTAAACTTATTAGCTAATAATGAGATAATAGCAACTGGTTCTTCCTTAAAAATAAGCAAATCATTATATAACTGAAGTCCCCTTTTTAAATTCTTATTAATAATACAATCAATAAATGAATATATATCTGGTTGCATATTTCTAGTAACTACTTCTAAAATATCATTAGTTGTTATATTATAATCTTCATCTTTATAATTTTTAAGTTTGATAATTTCTTGATTTAAAATTCCTAAATTTTTACCAACCAATTCAATTAATAAATTAATATCTTTTGAATTAATTTTATAATTTTCAAATAAATTAATAATAAACTTAGTTAAATTTTTAGGAGTCTCAATTTTTATTAAAGTCCCCTTTTCTCTAATTAACTTACAGACCTTTTTCCGTTCATCTAATTTTTCTGTTTTAATTATAAAAATTATAATTGTTCCAGGATTAGGATTATTTAAATAAGATTCTAAAGTTTTTAAATTTTGTTCGATTTCATTTTTTTTAGAAGTAAAAAGATTACTATTTTTAACAATAATTGTTTTTTGTTGACTAAATAAAGAAACAGTACAAGCATCTTCTATAACCTTTTCAATAAAATGATTATCCAAATCATATTTAACAGCATTTATTGGATCAACTTTTTTTAATATTTTTTGAAGTTCAAGTTCAATTAAAAACTCATCTAAACCATAGATTAAAAATAAATTATTCTTCATTTTCAATTATTACATAAGGGTTTTCTATGGTACCCTTTCCTTTTAATTTTAAATTATCCTTTAAATAAACAACTGGATAAGTATGAAAATCCTTATTATCAGTATACTTGCTTTCTAAAATATTATTTTCTAATGCCCAAACGCGATCCTTATCACCAAGTGTTTTATTCATAGTCCATATTTTATTTCCTGTATGTAGATAGTTATCTTCATAATAATAAGGTCCTGTTTTAACACAACCATCATAAAAAGCCCCATGCTTATTTATTGGTCTTATTCCAGAAGCCTTCATAAAATCACTAGTGTTAATTATCCCAATTATCCCATTATATTTAGATTCTTCATCTCGTTCCATTTTAATATCTTCAGTTAAATTACCATTAGCAAAAAATTGAATTCCCCCTAAATACCAAGTAGCACTTTTTACAATATATGGTGATTGATTAAGTTTAATATCTTTCAACCATTCTTCCAAATAAGTTTTTAAACTAGATTCTTTCCAATTATTACTATTATTTTCATCCCATGGAATAATCATTTTTGTTGTTTCTAAATTTTTACAAGTTTGATTCTTAGTTATCCCAACATGTATTATTTTAATGGTTTCATTTTGGGCGATATTAATAATCCTAAAACAATTATTATCTAAAAGCAAATAATTATTTATCTTTGCTCCACTAAAATAATATTTTGAAAAAAAAGGTTCTTCCTCATTAAGTCCTGTTTCATAAGTATCAGCGTATAATCCACTGCCATTAGTTACTAGGTTTTGATTTATTATTTTATTATGAGCTAATTGATTTTCTTGATATTTTAAATAAAATATAAAACCTAAAATACCAATTAAAATTATTATTAATATAATTGAAGGAATTTTACTTTTATTTTTTTTATTATTTTCCATAATTTTCTCCTTTTTAAGTATCTTAAATCACCTTAATTATAGCATGTATCCAAACACAAGTAAATTTAATTTTGATTTGATAATTCAAGTTTGACAATAATAACTAAGATTAAATACTTTCATTTTTAATAGTATCAATAAGATTATCTTTAGTTAAATTATTAATTGTCCATTTCATCGTTATGTAAATAAGACTTGGAATAAGAATAGCACAAAAGAGGATTGCCCTTTTAGGAAGAGAAATTACTATTTGATTAATTCCATAACTTAATGAAGTTATTTTTAAAATAAGATAAAGAATCAGAGCCGAGATAGAAAAACCATAAAACAAAGCCTTAAAACTAATAAATAAACTTTCTAAAGTAATCATTTTAGTAAATGATTTGAACGGTTGGCCTAAACTACGAAACATAGCAAATTCCTTTTTTCTTAAATTAAAATTAGTATTAATAGTATTAATAAAACTAACGATTCCGATTAAATTAATAAAAGCACATAAACTATAAAATACAAACTGAATGGCTAATTTAGCCATATTATTAGCGTGATTTGTTAATTTATAATTATTGTATTCAATGTTTATTTCATCACTAAGACTAAAAGCACTAATATTATAATCATCAAAATTATTACTATAATTTAAATATTCATTAAAAATTTGAAAAAATTCTTCATGAAATCTTTTAGCCTTTTTTACTTTTAACTCTAAAATTATTCCGTAATCCTCTTTAACATTTTTATTAAAATAATTATTTCCATCATGTAAAATATCAAAAGTTTCTTTATTTACAATAACAAAAGGACTAAAAAGTTTTGCCCCAAAAGGATTATAATCAGTAAAATAAAAATTATTAATTTGATAATAACAATTGCTTATTTCATTTAAATTAAAAACATCTTTATAATTACAAAAATTAAAAGTTAAAGTTTTATCTTCTTGATATACTTTACCTTCACTTATTTCAATCACTTCAGTAATAACTTCCTTTGGAACCACATTTCTTTTATAGTTAACAAGAATCGGTTGATCCTTAGTAAGCCCGATTTTTTCTTTATATTTTTTATAGGTGTTAGGACTTAATGTATAAACCGTAATAAACTTATGTTCGTCTGAATTATCATCAGTTCTAGTTTTTAGATAAGCTTTATCATAAAAACTTGGTTCAATTAATTCAATATAAAGATATTGTTCTTTATATTCTAAAATTTCTTTTACATCTTTCAAGTTTTTTATCTTATTAATTATTTCTTTTTGATGTTCTCCTTTTGATATTTTTAAATACACATCATTTTGATTGGAAAAATATATGTTGTTATATTTAACAAAACTTATTTTTAAGTAAGCTGAGCACAAAATAAATAATACAATACTAATTACTATTGAAATAATGGTCGTACGATATTTTCTTTTATGACATTTAATATTTTTATAAGCAACTAATCCTTCAATTTTTAATATTTTAAAGATTAATGAATTCCCTTTTCTTCTTTTAAATTTAAAGTCCTTATTTAATTTAATATTCTCAAATGGTGATATATCACTAGCCTCTATAGCTGGAATAAGCGAGGCCATAAAAATAGCAAAAATAATTCCCGTTAATGATAACAAAATAAAAAAGGGATGCCAATAAATTTTAATGGGAATATAAATAATATCTTTTAATAAAAAATTAATAATTATTAATGAAAAAAGGATATTAATTACACTAATAATAAAACCAATTGGAATCGCAATAAGACTAATAATTCCAACTTCTAAAAAAATAGTTTGAATAATTTGTAATGGGGTTGCCCCAATACTTATTAATTTCCCTAATTCCCTTTTCCGTTCGGTAACAGAAATCATAAAAGAATTATAAATAATTAAAAAACAAATAATACTCAAAACAA
>CAZGXD010000035.1:7177-9120 GCA_964529625.1 uncultured Muribaculaceae bacterium | reverse complement strand
AAAAAGAAATTTTATATAAATTTCATTTTATTAATATTATTAACAGGAGTAAATGCTTACTTTATTTATTCTCTTTTATTGTTGTCTGGAATTGAGACTTTTATTAGAGTGATTAGTATTATTGTTCTTCTTTTAATTTGGTTATTATTTTGTTGGTTTTCGACAAAAACTTTACTTAAAGACTTTAAAATTAAATATTACATTTTTTTATTTATAAAAATTATATATATTTTAATATCTTTTTTTATTTCTTTTAATATTAATAAAATATATTTAAAAATAAAAAAGGTAAGTAATTTATATACTAATTATTCTACTAGTTTAGTAACTAATATTGATAATTCAGTTTCTTCAATTACTAAAATTGGGAGTGCTAAAATAGGAATATTAAATGATGAAAATAGTATTGATGGTTATCAAATTCCTAAAGAAATTATAAAAACAAAAAAACTTTCAAATGAAATTGTATATTATGATAATTATGTATCATTATTTGAAGCCTTAAGTATTAATGAAATTGAATATATTTTTGTGCCTACTAATTATCGGATTATGTTTGCGGAAATAGAAAATATTCAAGAAATTTTAGAAAATACTAAAATTATTTATACGGAAACAAAACGAATTGAACGAGAAATATCAAAAAGGAAAACTGCAATTGATAAACCTTTTACAATATTGTTAATGGGGGTCGATTCGGTAGCAGAAGATATTAATTCTGGTTCTTTTAATGGGGATTCCTTAATGGTTTTAACCTTTAATCCTAAAACATTAAATACAACGATTGTAAGTATTCCTAGGGATAGTTATGTTCCAATTGCTTGTTTTAGTGGTCAACGGAAAAACAAAATAACGCATGCTGCTTGGTATGGTGAAGATTGTATGATTAAAACGATTGAAAACTTTTTAGGGATAGAAATAGATTATTATGTTAAGATTAATTTTAAAGGTGTAGTAAAATTAGTTGATGCTTTAGGGGGAATAGAAGTTAATGTTCCTTATAGTTTTTGTGAACAAAATAGTAATCGTGAATGGGGTAAAAAAACCGTTTATGTTGAAGAAGGAAAACAAACTCTAAATGGGGAACAAGCTTTAGCTTTATCTAGAAATAGGCATTCTGCGAGCGAAAGTAGTATGATGGCTAAATATTGTCCGACTTATAACAAAGGAGCTAGAAATGATTTTGTTAGAGGACAGAATCAACAGTTAGTAATAAAAGGAATTTTAGATAAAGGTAAGGGAATTAGGGATATTAGTACCTTATATACTCTTTTAGACACAATTAGCATTAATATGGAAACCAATATGCAGACAAATGAAATATTATCATTTTATAATGTTGGTAAAGATATTATAGATAAATCTCGTAGTATGAATATGGATGAAATTATAGATTTTCAAAGATTATATATTAGTGGTTATAGTGCAACTATTATGGATTACAGTGCTTTTAATAATCAAGGGATGAGACTAAATCTTTATAATTTTATTCCTTATAAAGGTAGTATTAAAGATATTGTTGAAGCCATGGAAATAAATTTAGAAAAGAAACCAAAAAGGATTATTAAAACTTTGAAGTTTAGTATTAATACTCCATATAAAGAAAAAATTATTGGAAAGGGTTATTATAATGAAGCTGGAATTGCTTTGTTACCAAATTTTGTTGATCAACTAGAAATAAAAGCGGTTGAATATGCTAATAAGCATAGTTTCAAAATAAATATAAATTATATTACTTCAAAGGATTCTAGACATACAATCGGGCAAATAGTAAAACAACAACCTTATGCTAATATGGATATAAATTATGTTAAAGATATTACAATTGATGTTGTAAAAGAACTAGACTTAGAGGAAATAGAAGAAGAGATCGAAGAAGTATTAATTCCAAATTGTTCTTTAAAAGAAAATAAAGATCATAGTTTATGTTTATTACCAGATTT